>JAKLDG010000001.1:0-947 GCA_022703645.1 Patescibacteria group bacterium
TTTATGTGGGCAAATGATTCTGAAATTAACGGTGGTGGAGTGAATGATCATTCCCAGCATCCAGGTGATATTATTCCGATAACAGATGTAAATGGTGACGGTACCATTGATTTAAATGATTGCACAGCAATTCCACCAGTGAATCTTCCACCGTTAGCAAATAATGATGCGGCCAATACAAACCAAGATGATCCAGTGGTGATAGATGTTCTATCCAATGACTCTGACCCAGATGGAACCCTTGTTATATCCAGTGTTGCAGTTACTCTACCTCCTACCAATGGTTCAATAACCAGTATAGACCTATTGACCGGCAAGATCACTTATACTCCTAGCTCTGGTTTCTCTGGTACGGATACTTTCCAATATAAAGTATGTGATAATGGAGGACTTTGCTCTACGGCAACTGTGACGGTAGATATTGCAGCCGATCTTCCGCCGATAGCAAATGCAGACTCAGTAAGTACAAATATGGATGTTTCAGTGGATGTTGATGTTTTGGCTAATGATTCCGACCCCGATGGAACACTCGTTCCTGCATCTGTGGTTGTTACGGTAAACCCAACTAATGGCACTATCACAGGTATTGATCCTCTGACAGGTAAAACCACCTATAAACCAAACTTAGGTTATTCTGGAACGGATACATTTGTCTATAAAGTTTGTGATAATGATGCTTCCTGCGCTACAGCGACAGTAACGGTAAATATCAGCCAAACTCCTCCTAAACCGGTTTGCGGTAATGGAGTGGTTGAAACTGGGGAGCAATGTGATGATGGCAATAAAAAAAATAATGATTTTTGTTCAAACCAATGTGAAAATCAAACTCCCATTTGTCATGCAACCGGATCTGTTAAGAACCCTTATGACTTTATGTGGGCAAATGATTCTGAAATTAACGGTGGTGGAGTGAATGATCATTCCCAGCATCCAGGTGATATTATTCC
>JAKLDG010000001.1:955-246116 GCA_022703645.1 Patescibacteria group bacterium
ACTTTATGTGGGCAAATGATTCTGAAATTAACGGTGGTGGAGTGAATGATCATTCCCAGCATCCAGGTGATATTATTCCTATTACCGATAGAAATGGCGATGGCGATATCAATGTAGACGACTGTTCAGCTCCTATTCCAGCGAATCTTCCACCAACAGTGTTGGATGATAGCGCTTCTACAACTCAAGATGTACCCGTAGTTATCGATATTTTAGCTAATGATTCTGATTCGGATGGGACGATTGTTCCTTCAACTGTTACGATAACCGTCAATCCTACTAACGGCACAATCACCAGTATCGATCCAGTTACAGGAAAGGTTATTTATACTCCAAACACTGGGTATTATGGTTCAGATAGTTTCCAATATCAGGTTTGTGATGATGACGGAGCATGCGATACGGCGACCGTTACAGTATTAGTTCTGGCTCCACCTTTAGCAGTAGATGATTCGGCCAGCACAAATTTTAATAACTCAGTTATTATAGATGTTCTTTCTAATGACTCCGATCCTGATGGTACGCTTAACCCTTCAACCGTTATAGTAACTACCAGTCCGAATAATGGCACAGTTAGTATCGATCCAGTAACCGGCAAGATCACATATACTCCGAATACTGGTTATTACGGATCAGATAGCTTTCAATATCAAGTTTGTGACAATGACGGTTTATGTAATACCGCTACCGTTGCAGTAACGATTAATTACCCTTCTCCTTCAAGTTATACTTATTCTGGAACGAGTGGTACGATCGTTACTCCGCCAGTACCTCCACCAACGCCGGTTGTTTCGCCTGTTGTTATAGAGCCGATCGCTCCTCCTCTCGTTGTTCCGCCAATAATTGCACCTCCACCCCCACCAACGCCAATGGTAAAAAATATTGGAGTTAGTCCAGAGTTTTGTGGTGGCAGAGTTTATACTACCCCGGACGTTTTGTTTGTCGGATTTATTTCAAATCCACCAAGTACTGTCGCGCAAACTCAGTATTCTTTGGACAACGGAGCAAATTGGATCACGACTTTGAATGTTCCACCGTTTGATTCTACTGGCGGATTGTTTAATTTCACAGCCCTTGGTCTAGAAAATGGAACGTATACCGTATCGGTTAGAATGGTTGATATCAGAGGAGATATAACCACTTCAATACCTTGTGACTTTAGTGTAGCGAGCGGGGAATTAGTTTTTGGAGCAAACCAATTTGTTAAATCAGACGCTTACTCACCTGTTTCAGCTAATGGTGTAATTCAATTTGCTATGGGAGAGCCGCAAACTATCTATCTTGAAGCAAAGGCGGCAACATCGGCTTATATAGAAGCAACCGCAGTTCCTTCCTTTGTAAATACTGGCAAAACAAAAATCAGTTCTTCCGATACGCAAAGATTTAATTTGGTTTATGATGAAGGTCTTGAGTTGTGGAAAGGGAACATTTCCTTTTCTTCTAATGGTGCTTATAGTCTAACTGGCTTTGTTGCAAATAGTTTGACGACTTATAGCCGTGAAATAAATACAGCTTATGTTTCGAGTGCTGCGAAAGTTACTGATAAATCAACCGGAAAGCCAGTTGCTGGTGCAAAGACGACGGTTTATGTTAAAAATATTGATAATGATAGATTTATAATTTGGAATGGTTCGTCATATGGACAAAGCAATCCTTCGCAAACAGATGAAAATGGTAGCATAAACCTCTTCTTACCAAGGGGAGATTATTATCTCGAAATTAAAAAAGACGGTTATAATAGTGCAACTTCTTTAATTACAACAATCAGTGAATATAGCTCAGTTAACACAAGCGTTCAGATGTCCTCTTCAGGTTCTTTAATCGATCAATTATTCAACTCCGACAATACTACAAATTTCCCACTGATCATCACGCCTTTACCCGAAGTATCATTATTAAAAAATGGTCAGGATCTTCCAGATATAGAGCTTACTGATTCAAACGGTTCCGGGTTTAATCTATTTAGCAAACTCGATAAAAAAACAACTATAATAATGGTTTATAATAGTTGGAATACTTTAGCTCAAGAACAGCTTGGCATTTTTGAAGCATTAAAGAAACAGCTTGGGGATCAGTATCAATACTTCCCAATTTCGACGCTTGAACCTACGGAAACTAGCCGTAGCTATATTGGTAGAGGAGATTATGGTTTAGAGATTTATAAACCGAGCAAGAAATTCTTTGATGATTATTCGATTATCAGTTTGCCGAATTTCATAATTCTTGATGAAAATAATAAGTTTATAGGTAGCATAGTCGGTCCATATTCGGTAACAGAACTGGTAAAAATGATTAATGACATAGATAAAACATGATAGATTCAGAAAAAAAACAGAATAATATAGATACTATTCAGCCAGCAGAAAAACCAAAAACACTTTTTGAATCTTTTTGGAATAGAGTTTTATTTCTTGAAATGCAACATAAAATCCAAGAATCTTTAGTGGATAGGAATTATTCAATAGAAAAATTTGAAAATATTTCCGCTCAAAGATTAAAAAAAGAAAGAGAATTCTGTGAGGCTGTGCTTAATGGTTTTGAAAAGTTTATAAAAAATCACGATCCCAAAAACTCTCTTTTTCTTTGGGATATTATGGGGACAATAGGAATATATGTTGATGATTTTATTGTTCATGATTCAATAGAGCAATTGATGAGGTTTATTAAATCGAGATATCCAGAATTAAAAATGGGTGTTTTAACAGATTGTGACAATGCTTTTATAAAGAAAATATTTGAAACCCCAAAAGGGATGTTTCTTAAAAAATATATAGACCCCAATTTATACCTTTCTGTTTTTGAGGATGATTTGGGAACTAATCCAGAAAAAGCAATTCATGATTATTCAAATTTGCTAAAACGATTAGGCGGTACCCTAAATGAAGATGAGGCAAAAGATATCGATAAGGTTGAGACATATAATAGAAAGAAAAAAATAGCGCGATTATTAGAATCTCAAGGCAGCAATGTTTTTGCTGTTGATGATCTTAAATGGCCAGAAGATGTTGGTATGGGAGTGGGTGTTAATTCGATGTACCCAGACTATGGATTATATGATTAATAAAAGAACCTCCGGATAACGGAGGTTCTTAAATATCTATCATTGTATCTCATCTTTATCCCGAAATCCGAGAAATATCATGATCGCTACAGGTAAAACCACAAGCCAAGTTTGATATTGCGTAATCATGTTGATAATCTTTGATTGTTCAAGCAGTGAAGTTCTTTGAGAATCTCCAAGGAATGAGGTTAGCGCCATTATGATTAAACCAGCATTTAATGCGCTGTAGACCGCGCTTGTGACGATACTGCCTATACCAGCATGGGAAGTGATGGCGCGTTTTAGGAAGTCTCCTTTGATAATTAGCAAAACTATAATTATTATAAAAATTCCCGCTTTAATAAAAAATGGAGAAGCAGTTGCAGAAAAGGCGACAGCAGAACCGACTTGAGCGGTAGATTGTCCACCAAGTAATGCATAAACAGCATTTCCCCAAAAATTTGCAACAACCAAACCTAAATATGATGCAATAACGCTCACCATTGATCTTTCCCTGCCCATCGCCACACCGAAAACAACAGCTACTATAGCAAATATAATTATCAGTAAGTCCCACGTTGGATTATTCATAAAAAAGTTTTTTATTTTTATTTAATTACATCATACCTTTTTGAAATTTACTGTCAAGAGCTAGGAGAAAAAATTCAATGACGAAACCCCAATGACCATTGAAATCACAACCCCAAAATCCCAAATTGGTCATTTAGATTTGGGATTTTATAGACCCTTTAACTTCTCCAACATATCCCTCTCTTCCCTACTTAATTTCCTTGGGATTCTTACCTTTATCGTGACATAGTGGTCACCCCTCACTCCGCGTTGATTTGGATGAGGTACGCCTTTCCCTTTGAGACGGAATTCTGTGTGGGACTGTGTTCCAGCTGGAATAACCAACTTTAAAGGTCCATCTACCGTATTTATCTCAACTTTATCTCCGAGAGTTGCGGAAGAAAAAGAGATCTCTTTCTCGCTATAAATATCGTATCCATCACGGATGAATTCTTTATGCGGGTTAATTTTTATTCTTAAATATAGATCTCCGTTACCGTCTTGGCCTCCTTCACCCGCCCCGGGTATACGAATTGAAGAATCATTATTCACACCGGCAGGGATTTTCACTTTGATATTTTTTGTTTGACGAATTCGGGAAGCTCCGCCACATTTGTGGCATTTTTCGCTTGGTACTTCACCGCGTCCTTTACAGACTGGGCAGGTTTGTACCTGATTGAATGCTCCTAGAATAGTGCGAGTAACACGATTTACTTTACCGCTCCCACCACAGTCAGAACATTTTTTTAGCCCCGATCCACCCTTGCCATGGCACTGAGGACAAATATCCATTACAGAATAAGAAATATCTTTTTCTGTTCCGAAAACAGCCTCTTTAAAATCAAGCGGCATTATTATTTCTACATCACTTCCACGGTTCTGTGCTTTTGTGCGTTTCCCACCTCCTCCAAAGAAAATGTCAAAAACATCATCAAAACCGCCGAATCCTTCGCCAGAAAAATTCGAAAAATCAAACCCGCCTTGCCCACCAGAGAAACCGCCAAATCCTTGTCCACCCATATTACCCATATCAGCGGAACCAAATTGGTCGTAGTTAGCTTTCTTTTGCGGATCAGAAAGAACTTGGTAGGCTTCATTAATTTCTTTAAACTTTGCTTCGGCGCCAGCCTCTTTGTTCACATCGGGATGATGTTTGACAGCGAGTTTTTTGTAGGCACGTTTAATCTCATCGGCACTGGCCGACTTATCAACTCCGAGAATTTTGTAATAATCTTTGGACATCTTTGAACAGTTATAATTTACATTTTTCAATCAATTCTCAATGAAACAATTTTAAATATCATCGCGGAGCGATACAAACAGTGAAAATTGAAAATTTTTCTACCGAAAAGAGTGGTTGCCCACTCTTATTGTTTGGCTAACTTGTAAAAACACCTTTTAACTTTCCGGACTTCCACCTATAACTTCGCCCGTATATGCATCATATGAAATCGAATAAGCTTGCTTTCCACCGACGAGATATTCTACTTTCCATGTCAGGTTTTCTCCTTGCTCGGCAGATAAAACCATATTTATATCATACTCGCTGTTTGCGACGCGGATATCTTTTCCGCCGGAAGCATCAGCTTTTTGCAAAGCTTCGATATAGTCCACTTTCCAATATTTGATTGGCATATTACCGACAGTTTTTGGAAGAAAATAATCTTCCTTGAAATATAGTATCCTTTGAAAGCTATTCATTCCTGTGTCCGTTTGGTTCTGATCAAGAGTGAGCGTGAAATAATATTGGTTCATGGAAGGAGACACAAATATATAGGTGTTTTTGCCGTTTTTTGGATCAATAGTCTTAGTATAAGAAGCCGTTACTGCGACTGGTATCGCATCTTCTTTCCATTCCTTCGCTTTACCGGACGCAAATTCGAATTCTTTTCGCGCCTGGGTTGATAGATTTCCAATTGTTACTTCAGCCAATGGAAAGGCCATCTTGGCATCAGCCGTTGCCTTGGCTGCAGCTTCTTCCTCTACTTTTTTTGCTGCGTCAGCTTGCTGTTGCGCGGTTGTTGTCGTTGTTGTTGTCGGTGCTTTGAAAAATATTTTTGGAACAATCAGTAATACCACTGCGACTGCCAAAATACCTGCACCAATCAAAATAATTCGTTTATTCATACGTCTTGATTTTATTTTTATTTTTATTTCCCCCAAATATAATATTGGAATTAAGCTTATTCTATTCCATAAATTTGAAAGGTGCAACCGGATTTTGGCGTTAGCCAAAATCCGGAATGTCAAATATCAAATTTCCAATATCAAATCAATTTCAAATTTCAAATGTCAAAAAATTTTTCATTAAGTCATTTTGTCATTGATTTGTCATTTGTAATTTGTTATTTACCTTCTTGGTATTCTCCCTCAATCGGTTCGTCTTTCTTTGGTTCTTCAGTCTTTGCTTCTTCGCCTGCTGGTTGTTCAGTTTTAGTTTGTTCTTGAGAAGCCTTATAAACCTGCTCACCAATTTTTTGAGAAGCCTGCATCAATTCATCAGTTTTCTTCTTAATTTCTTCCATGTCCTCACCTTTCGCAGATTCTTTGAGAGCTTTAATCTTTTCTTCAACGTCTTTCTTGGTTGCCTCATCAATTTTGTCAGCATTATCGCGAATAGTTTTTTCAGTCTGGTAAATCATATTTTCAGCTAAGTTCTTTATTTCAATAACTTCTTTCTTTTTTTTGTCTTCCTCAGCATGGATCTCAGCATCTTTTGCCATCTTCTCAACGTCTTCTTTAGAGAGTCCTGAGCTTCCAGTGATTGTGATTTTTTGTTCTTTTCCAGTTCCTTTATCGATTGCTTTAACGTTTAAAATTCCGTTTGCATCAATATCAAAGGTTACTTCAATTTGCGGAACTCCGCGAGGTGCTGGAAGGATTCCTTCTAGAATAAATCTTCCCAGAGACTTATTATCAGCTGCAAACTCTCTCTCACCTTGCAAAATATTAATTTCTACAGATGGTTGGTTATCAGCAGCAGTTGAAAATACTTGCGACTTACTAGTCGGAACTGTAGTATTTCTTTCGATTAATTTTGTAGATACGCCTCCAAGGGTCTCGATACCAAGGGACAATGGGGTAACGTCTAACAATAGCACGTCTTTCACATCTCCACCAAGAACTCCACCTTGGATTGCAGCACCGGTAGCAACCACTTCGTCAGGGTTTACTCCCTGATGAGGATCTTTTCCGAAGAATTTCTTAACAGTCTCAACTACCAAAGGCATTCTAGTCATACCACCGACTAATATTACTTCCTGAATATCAGAAGCTTTCAACCCCGCATCTTTCAAAGCCTTTTCACAAGGCTTCAAAGTAGCCTGAACTAGATCGCCAATCAGGTCTTCCATTTTTGCGCGAGTCATTTTGATGTTTAAATGTTTTGGCCCAGCGCTATCCGCTGTAATAAATGGAACATTGATCTCTGTTTCCATTGAGCTAGATAGTTCGTGTTTTGCTTTTTCAGCCGCTTCTTTCAACCTTTGAAGAGCCATTTTATCAGTAGTTAAATCAATCCCTTCAGATTTTTTGAACTCAGCAATTAACCACTCAATAATTTTCTGATCAAAATCGTCACCACCCAGGTGAGTATCACCATTGGTAGATTTTACTTCAAATACGCCGTCGCCGATTTCCAAAATAGAAATATCAAATGTACCACCACCTAGATCGTAAACTGCGATTTGTTCATTTGATTTTTTATCTAACCCATAAGCAAGAGCCGCAGCAGTCGGTTCGTTTATAATTCTTTTTACATCAAGCCCTGCGATTTTACCCGCGTCCTTGGTTGCCTGTCTTTGCGCATCATTGAAATACGCTGGTACTGTAATAACCGCTTCTGTTACTTTTTCGCCAAGAAATGCCTCAGCGTCAGCTTTGAGTTTCCCCAAAACCATTGCAGAGATCTCAGGTGCGCTATAGGATTTGTCACCCATTTTTATCATCACAGAATCATTTGGTCCTTTTTCCATTTGATAAGGCATCGCCTTGATGTCTTTCTGAGTTTCTTTGTCGCTAAAAGAGCGACCGATGAATCTCTTCACCGAAAAAACGGTGTTTTCACTATTGGTCACAGCCTGTCTTTTTGCAACTTGTCCCACAAGTCTCTCACCAGTTTTGGTAACTGCAACGATAGAAGGTGTGGTGCGATTTCCTTCTGCGTTGGTGATAATTTCCGCCTTGCCTCCACGCATTACAGCAACAGCGCTGTTTGTGGTTCCTAAATCGATTCCTATTATCTTGCTCATTTTTTACCTCCTAAATTATATTAATTATTTTGTTATTTCTTTTTGCTAACTTTCACTTTTGGATATTTGATAACCCTCTCGCCGATTCGATATCCCGGTTCGAATTCTTCCAGGATTATGCCTTCGGGTTGGTCGGATTCTTCTTCCAGCATCGCTTCATGCAGATTCGGATCAAATTTTTCTCCAACCGTAATAACCTTTTCCAGTCCTTCTTTCTTGAAAAAATCATCAAGCTGCGATTTGATTGCGATAATTCCTTTGATCCATTCAGAATCTTTTTGGTCTTGCGGTACGTTTTTCACTGCGACTTCCCAATTGGCCATGATCGGCAATAATTTCATTACAGCATCAGCTTTGAGATATTGAACAATTGCTTCTTTTTCTTTCTCAAATTGTTTCTTATAGTTTTCGAAATCTGCAAGAGAACGTTTCCAACCAGCGAGGTTGGCGTCGCGTTCTTGGGAAATTTTTTCTAATTCCTCGTTGTTTTTTGATTGTTTCTTTGGCATTTAAACCTCCTAATTTCCAATTCTCAATTCTCAATTTCCAATAAATGTTACAATTTTACAATTTCCAATTTTGGTTCATTGATTCATTGAGAATTTATTAAATTTATTTGATTAGTTTCTTATTTCTAAAGTTTTCTGATGTATATAGTAAATACGGTATGATCTTGCGGTATGGCATTCGGATGGGGCCAATGACACCAAGGACGCAGAGCTCTTTGCCAAAAGGGAAGTACACGGTAACGCAAGAAAAATCTTGAGCAAATTTATAAACGTTTTCTTTTCCTATATAGACTTTCACGGGCGAACCTTCATCAAACTCGAGTAGTTGAACGAAATCAGGAAGGTTATCAATCACCTTAGCAAATCGCACAACCTTGTCTTTTTCATCAAATTCTTTTTGTTTCAAAGTCTCAGACAGTCCATAATATCGTATAGATTTTGGCGTAATGTAAAAAGCGGTGTTGCCGCCAGCAATAGAGGATATTACCTTCAGAACCTTATCCATCCCCTTTTTCTCGGCAAATCTTTTAATATCATCCTTATTCACCTTCGTAAAATCAATTTTTAAAGAATCGACGTATTTCCGTAAACCTTTTTCAGTTGGAACTCTGCCAGCAGAGGTATGTGGCTGCATGATCAATCCTTCCTTTTCCAATCTCACCATTTCAGATCGGATAGTTGCAGAAGAGAAACCAAAAAATCCGGACAAACCTTTCGAACCGACAGGTTCGCCGGTAGTGATGTATTCCTCAATGATAGAGGTTAGGATGTTATGTTTGCGATTAAATTGCATAGAAATTAAGAAATTATAATTGTGTTTTAAGTTTCTACTAATTTCTCCTAATTTCGCGTCAGCTAATTTCTTTGGTTTCTTTGTCGATTAGAAATTACAGGAGGAAATCGGATATTGTTCAGTCCGTTGTAACATTAGCACTCTATGCCGTCGAGTGCTAACATCTATTTTACTCGTTTTTTAAAATCCGTCAATACATTTTTTCAATAAACAACAAAATGGCTTAATATACCAAATAATAATATTGACAAAGTGTAATAAATGGGGTAGTACAAAATAATACCACTTATGTGGAGTTTGCCCGCTTCTTCCTAGAGAATTTCTTTTGATTCGTTGAGTAAAAAAAGTCCTCATCTTTTGCATTTTCAAGACTTATAAATTTATCCTAATACTTTGATGGCATTGTGGTAATATACTTTTATGAATTATTTTTCTCGCTCAAAAATATTTTTAGGGATAATGATAGGTTTGTGTTTTGGAGTGTTCGTTAGCCCTTATGTTTTCCCGATAATTAATAAATTGCCGTTCATTATTACATTGCTAAATTATTACATTGTTATTTTCACTCTATTTATTTTCCGAAAGAAAAAGTTGGTTCTTTGCTTTATTGCCTTCCTAATTTCTTGCTTAATTGGCCTCTGGCGCTATCAGGCTTACTTGCCAAAAATAAATGAAAGCCACATTGCATATTATAATGACAATAAACAGGAATACATGATTTCAGGTTTAGTTGGCACGGAACCAGTGGAGAAAGACAGCTCGCTATCGCTTCAAATATCCAATATTCAATTCCCAATATCCAATAATCAATTAGGAGGCAAGATTCTTTTAACAGTCCCAAAGTACTATGCGGTTGCGTACGGAGATCAGGTTCAATTCAATGCGAAATTAGCTTTGCCAAGTGTGTATGATACTTTCGACTATAAAGGTTATCTTGCGCGGTATGGAGTTCATTCTATTGCAAAAAATGTGGATGAATTTCAAATAATCGCGAATTACATAAATTCGAACGAATTATCGCTAATGGAGAGGGGTACATTTTTTGTTGTTGCGAATCTTATTAAAATCAAAAACTATTTCTGTTCTACTATAAATAAAACTCTTCCCGAACCGCATGCAGCCTTAATGCTCGGTATTTTACTTGGCGCAAAAACTTCGCTTCCTGAATGGCTGCTAAAAATATTTCAAATTATTGGTATTACGCATATCATCGCAATCTCCGGATATAATATTACGATTTTAGCAAAAGTTGCAGATAAAACCCTTGGGAAAATTGGGCGAAGGTATATTTTTTGGGGTGTTGTCGCGATGATCCTTTCATTTGTTGTCATGACTGGAGCATCGGCTTCTGTAGTGCGAGCTGGAGTTATGGGGGCTTTACTGGTTTACGCGGGATTTATTGGACGCAAAAGTAATATTACAAATGCTCTGGTGTTTGCCGGGACAATTATGATATTGCTAAATCCTTTAATCCTTAAAAACGATATCGGATTTCAGCTTTCCTTTCTTGCGACACTTGGGCTGGTTTATATTTCCCCAATCTTTGAAAAATGGCTTATCAAAATTCCAGAATTTTTCCGCGTTTTGTTGTCCGCAACTCTATCCGCTCAAGTATTAACATTACCGATTCTGATATCCTCATTTGGTTTAGTTTCTTTGATTTCACCGGTTTCCAATACTATCATTCTCCCTTTTATTCCCGTATCGATGTTTCTCGGTTTTGCATCCGGTTTAGCAGGTATGATCTGGCTGCCATTAGGTAAATTGATCGGATTTTTCAGTTATATTATTTTGGAAACTATTATAAAATTATCACAGTTGCTTGCTTCGATTCCGTATGCATCGGTTACTTTAAAAATTAATAACTGGTGGGTGTTGGCAGTATATTATTTGGTAATTAGTGTGTTGGTTTTGGTTTGGCATAAACGAAATAAAATAAAAAAAGAAATATAAAAAGTCAAAGAATTTAGGTGCAATATTATTATTAAAAAATTTATGATAAAATATTCTTATGGAAAATATCTTAATCTCAAATCCTGAGAAATTGCAGGAAAAAATTGAAAAATTTAGAGCTGGTAGAGCAGAGGCTATTCATGTAGTTTCTGATTTTGATAAGACTGTTACCCGCGCTTTTCATGGAAACGAAAAATTTCCCTCTGTGATATCACTGTTGCGTGATGGAAATCACTTAACTCCTGACTACGCAGAAAGGGCTCATGAGCTATATAATAAATATCACCCCTACGAAATAGACCTTAGTCTTCCATTTGAAAAAAGGAAGTCGATAATGGATGCTTGGTGGAACGAGCATTTCGCTTTACTTATAGAATGTGGTTTGGAGAAAAAAGACCTTGAAGATATCGTAGGTAGCGGTAGGATAAGTTTCCGTGATTGTGCAAAAGAGTTTTTTAATATATTAAACAAAAATGGTATTCCGCTGGTTTTTATATCTTCCAATGTGGTTGGAAATACCATTCTTATGATTCTTGAAAAAGAGGGTATGATGAATGAAAATATCCATATCATTACAAATATATTTGAGTTTGATGAGAGTGGGAGAGCTACAAAAGTATTAGAACCGAAAATTCATGTTTTAAATAAGAGTGAAATTGCAGTTAAAGACCATCCTATATTCGAGAAAATTATGAACCGTAAGAATGTGATTTTACTTGGCGATGGCATAGATGATAACGGTATGATTGAAGGATTTCAGTTTGATGAGGTAATCCGCATAGGTTTTCTCAATGAAAAGGTTGAGGAAAACAAAAATTCATACCTGAAAAATTTTGATGTTGTGATTACGAATGATGGAGATATGGGGTATATAAATGAATTAATGAAAAAAATTTTAGAATAGTATGAATAGAAAATCAAAACTATTTTTATCTTTCTTAGTGTCAGTTATCGTGCTGACTTTTTTTCTTTATACTCAATTTACCAAGGCCGGATATTTTACACCAAAGATTGATTTACCCAACGGGCTCAATTCCCCTATCGCTTTTAGTATTTATTATCTGGATGTTGGTCAAGGTGACTCTATCCTAATCAGAACGGCTGACGGTCATGATATGCTGATTGACGGTGGTCCAGATGGTTCAGTACTGGAAAGGTTGGGGGAGGTCCTACCGATTTGGGATCGCGATTTAGACTGGGTAGTTCTCACCCACCCGCATGAAGACCATATTGTAGGGCTGGATGAGATATTGAAACGCTATAATGTCAAGCAAATCTTGGAGCCGGACCTGAAAAATGTTCCGGATAACGAAAGGTATTTCAATTCTCTCGGACAAGAAAAAGCTATTCCGGAAGAAAAAGCGATTAAAGGAGAGCGGATTGTTCTCAATAACGATGTCGTGTTTAGTGTGATTTACCCTTCCAATTTTCAAATGGAAGAAGAAAACCTCAATGACGATTCGATTATCATGCAATTAGAGTATAAAGGTAAAAAGTTTCTTTTTACTGGTGATGCTACGGCTGAGGTTGAAGTAAAAATTCTTGATCAAAATATAGATAGTGATTTCTTAAAAATCGGTCATCACGGTTCGCGTTATTCTTCGTCTCAAAAATTTCTTGAGGCTGTTACTCCTTCAGTTTCAATTATTTCTGTTGGAGTCGGCAACTCATTCGGCCACCCAACACAGGATACTCTTGACCGCCTTAGCGCGGTTGGAAGCAGGGTATTGCGAACCGACAGGAATGGAACTATTGAAGTTGATGTGGGGGAAAATGGAGACTGGCAGATAGAATGCAGCAAAGGATGTAATTAATTTCCAATTTTACAATTTCCAATTTTCAATCAATTCTCAATGATTCAATTTTAAAATAAATAAATCGCGAAGCGATACTTACAATGAAAATTGAAAATTGAAAATTTATCAATCTTGAGGTATAATGACATTAATTAAGATTAAATATTTCGGAGGTTTCTAATGTCTGGTCACTCTAAATGGCACAATATACAGGCTCGTAAAGGCAAGCAAGACGCAAAAAGAGCGGGAGCTTTTACGAAGCTCGCTCGAGGAATCACTACTGCGGCTCGCGAGGGCGGCGGTGATCCAGCTATGAATTTCAAGCTCCGAATTGCAGTAGATAAAGCAAAAGCGGTCTCAATGCCAAAAGAAGGTATCGAAAGAGCTATTGCAAAAGGCACTGGAGCGGGAGGTGGAGCTGCAATGTCGGCAGTTTCCTATGAAGCAAAAGGTCCGGGCAATATTGATATTATTGTTGATACTTTAACTGATAATAAAAACAGAACCGCATCAGAAATAAAACACATTTTTACAAAAAACGGCGGTATTGTCGGCGCTCCGGGATCTGTTAGCTGGAACTTCGTTCAGCGCGGATATATTGTTATAAATCCAAATAACAAAGCTCAAATATCAAATCAAATCCAAAATTCAAATGATCAGGAAATCCTTGAGATAATGGATATAGATGGTGTTGAAGATGTTGAGGAGAATGAAGGTGAAATAAATATATATACCGCTCCCAAAGAATTGGCGCAGGTTGTGAAAGGGTTAGAAGGAAAAGGTTTTAAAATAGAAAAAGCGGAATTGATAATGGATCCGAAAAATACAGTAAAGCTGGACGAAGAAAAATCCGCATCAGCTATGAAGCTTCTGGAATTGCTCGATGATTATGATGATACGGAAAATGTTTGGACGAATCTGGAATAGTTTAGAAGTTATAAAGTAGAAAGTTGTAAGGTATTTAAATTTTGTTTAAATAAAAAAACGAAAGAGGTGACGGTAATGGACAAGGAAAAGAAGCCTTCGCACGTTAACAATTATCTCGAAATAATAAGGGCATTCATGGAAGGGATAGTGAATGCGAGACGTGAATATGAGAAAAATGAGGAGTTGTTGGCATATTCACAAAAAAAAGAAGGAGAGGCAAGGGATCATTATCCTTGGGGTGTCTATTTTATAAATGATGTTTTAGGTAAAAAAATTTACTACACAGCCATGTTATATAATTATCGGACTCTTCTTTCAGAAGTATGTAACAAAATAGAGTTCTCTCATTTTAGCGATGGTGAGTTATTGGAATTCATGGGGATGGGTGAACAGTGGATGGGTGGAATACGCTCAGAAATCCGTCACTATAATGTAAATGCTCCAGAATTTGTACAGTCGCTCGAATCGCTCGAGTGGTGTTGTATGGAAGAAATAAAAAGACGGAATCTTGGAGAAGATGATATCCAATCCTATTGGAGAAAAAATTTCGGTTGGGATAAATAAATCTATGTAATCAAATATGAATCTCAAACGCACCTGCTTTTAGCGGGTGTGTTTTTGTGTTAAGATAAGATTATGAAGATATTAGGTATTGATCCCGGAACCGCAACTACTGGCTGGGGAGTTATAAAATTTGAAAGCGGAAAGTTTAAAGTCGAAGGATGTGGATGTATATTTACTCCTGCTAAACAAAATCAGGCTATACGATTAGCCCATATCTATAGTGAGTTGGTGAAAATTATAAAAAAAGAAAAACCGGACGTGGTAGCGATTGAGAAATTATTTTTCATAAACAATATTAAAACTGCGATGACGGTGGGTGAAGCCAGAGGAGTGTGTTTGCTTGTTGCAGAGCAGTCCAGAGTTAAAATATTTGAATATACTCCCCTCCAAGTAAAACAATCACTCACAGGATACGGTAAAGCTGAAAAAAGCCAGATTCAGATGATGGTGAAGATGATATTAAAATTAAAAGAAATACCAAAACCAGATGATATGGCAGATGCGCTGGCGATAGCAATAACACACGCGCATTGTTGTGGCGCGAGCGGATTCAAAGAAAAAAAATATTAGATATTATTTCAGCCTGCGCAGCAGCGAACTTCCCTTTCTTTCAGGGTACATTTCTATTCCCGGTATAGGAAGATTATATAGGTCCAATATTGTTGGCATAACATCAGCGAGGAGTCCCGAAGGCATTTTTGCCATTTCTTCTATTGAAACCAAAGATGGTTTCTCTCTTTTTAATTGTGGAGAAATAAGTAAGAATGGCGCAGGATATGGGTTATGCTCAGTATCAGGTTCCCCGGTGATCTCATTAATCAATAGTTCTGAATTTCCATGATCAGAAACTATCATCATAAAACCATTCTGTTTTGAGATTTCTTCATAGATTCTTCCGAGTTGCGAGTCTACAGCTTCAACAGCTTTTATAGAGGCTTCAAGATTTCCGGTATGCGCCACCATATCAGTATTGGCAAAATTAATTGCATAAAAATCAAAATTTTTCTTTTGTAGATTTTCGATTAATGTATCAGCGATCTCAATGCAGGACATTTCCGGTTTTAGGTCATAGGTCTTAACTTTTGGCGAAGGAATTATGATATGCTTTTCACCAGGGAAAGCTTGCTCGTGGCCACCATTAAGAAAGTAGGTAATATGCGCCTCCTTTTCTTTTTCAGTCAGGTGCAGCTGTGTTAATCCATTTTTTGAAAGAACTTCGGCCAAAGTATTATCAAGTCTTGGTTCTTGGAAAGCAACCGCGATACTTTTATTTTCTGTGCTTGTTTCATATTCGGTAAGAGAAGTGATCTGGATATTTTGTAGTTTTTTCCTTGGGAAATTTACAAAGTCTTCATTTGTAAAACATTCCAATATTTCTTTCATTCTATCCGGTCGAAAATTGAAAAATATTATAGCATCACCATCTGCAATCGGTCCGATAGCTTTTCCTTCTGAATCGGCAATTACTGCTGGTTCAATAAATTCATCAGTGGTATCTTTCGCATAACATTCGTCTATGTATTTTTTTATTTCACCTTCTTTTATTTTGTTCTCGGTATTACCGATAAAAGCGTTATAATTTTTCTCAATTCTATCCCAGTTTCCCCCTCTGTCCATTCCAAAATATCTTCCTCCCAATGAAGCAAACTTTCCGTTGAGTCCCGAATTCATTATCGTCTTTTGCGTAAAATCAATATACTTCCATGCCGATCTTGGTGGAACATCGCGGCCATCAGTAAAAGCATGTATGAAGATCGGATTTTTTACAGCATGGTTTATAAGAAAGCGGAAAATTCCAAAAAGATGATCCGTATGAGAATGGCCTCCCGCATCGGAAAGAAGTCCGATAATGTGTATTTTGGAATTATTCACTTGAGCGTGATTGATAGACTGCATGAAAGCTTCATTATCAAAAAAAGTTCCTAATTCCAGGGCCTGCTTTATAGCATACATACTTTGTAGTGATATTCTTCCTGAACCAATACTTTTATGCCCAACCTCGCTATTTCCAACTATACCGCGTGGCAATCCTACCGCCAATTCAGAATGGGCGACAGTTGTTTTTGGGAAATATCGCATAAAAAAATCAAGATTTGGTTTTACGGCTTGCGCAATAGCATTGCCTTCAGTTTTCCAATAAATACCAAAACCATCAAGGATAATTAAAGCCAATGGATATTTTACTTTTTGCATATTTTTATCATACACGAAAATTCATTTTTTGGTAGATGGAAAGTTTAGTATTTTAGAAAAATAAATGCGGCGGACGTTTCACGTCCGCCGCTTGTTGGTTTTAATATTGGCAATTGAGTTACCGTTACATTCGCATGTCGAGGATGTTTCCGGGTCCATCAATGCTTTTGCTGGCAATTGCAACTTGAGAAACTTCTCTCGTATTACCTGGTATAGACGCAGGATTCGTAGCAATTTTTGCCACATCTGCAGCGTTATTTGTCGGATCGGATGCTCTGTTGGCAGCAGCGACTTGAGCTCCGCCCGTTCCTATTTCTAGGCTTACTGCGGATACTTCCATATCTTCACCTCGATTAAAATGGATTTTGTTTGAAACAAGATCTTAATGAACTTTTTGTCTATAAAATACCTCCTTGTATTGTGGTATAATTTATTATATCAATCTAATATTTTTTGTCAAATTTTGGCTGAAATAAGAGGGAAAATAATAAATATAGAATATTGAATATTCTTTTGATATATTTGAGAAATGAAGAGAGGGTTATATTGTTACATTGTTGCACTGTTTTTTATTTTCCAATTTTCAATATTTGGCATTTCAAGAGTGTCTGCTGCTTCTGCAAATCATCTTGTTATTTCGGAAGTTGCATCAGGTGTTGGTTCTTCCGGTAATGAATTTGTCGAAATTTATAATCCTACCGGTTCGGATATCTTACTTGAAAATTTCAAACTTGCTTTAGTTTCCTCGAATAATACAAAGTCGAATAAAACTATTACTTGGGTTTCCGAAAAAAAGATAAAAGCCTTCGGTTATTATCTATTTGCTGCAGGAGATGTTGGCGTGACAGCCGATGCGAATTTTTCTGCTCAGTTAACTAGCACCAGCGGGGTTATAATAACTGACATTTTGGGAAATACGATCGATATGGTTTCTTGGGGCGCAATCGCTCCTCCTTCCAATGCCGCTGAAGACGGCGGTATTATTTGTGATCTTGTTACAGGCAAAAGTCTGGAAAGAAAACCCGGAATTAGCGACCCGACAAAAGGAAATGCGGAAGATTCCGGCAATAATTCTACTGATTTTTCGCCTCGTGATAATCCTGAACCACAAAATATCCATTCAGCAACCGAAGTTCCCGCGGATTATGTATTTCCAATAAATAATTCGCCATCGGTTGAATTAGGTGGAAATTTAACAGTATTTAAAGACACTGAGGTAGAATTTTCCTGTCCCAGTTGCGCCGATAGTGATGGTTTTATTACTAGTTATTCTTGGAATTTCGGAGATGATTCGGCTCCACTCATCTCAGGCAATCCGACAGTTAGGCATACTTATACAACCTCCGCTGATTATACAGTTAGTTTAACGGTAACCGATGACGATGGTGCCACCGCCACTGATTCGTTGGTTGTTTCAGCTGTTGAAATGCCGACGTATTCGAATAAAGTTATAATAAATGAATTCCTTCCGGCTCCTGGGAATACGACTGACTGGGATGGTGATGGAACAGCTGATAGCAATGATGAATGGATTGAATTGATCAATCTTGATGATATTCAAATAGATCTGGGCGGTTGGGTTCTGGACGATATTGAAAGCGGAGGATCTACTTCATATACAATTCCAGTTGGAACAAAAATAGACCCCGATGGGTTCAAAGTTTTTTATAAAAAAGATACAGGGATAACGCTTAATAATACTGGCGACGATGTTACTCTCAAGAATCCGAATGGCGTGATAGTTGATCAAGTTACATTTACAAACGCGGCTACGGACAAAAGTTTTTCATTGAGTTCAAATTCTTCCGATGGCAGCTGGGTTACAAATTATACACCAAGCCCGGGTAGATTAAATACGCCTCCAGCCAATAGCCCTCCGAACGCCAATGCTGGCATATCAATAACAAATGCGAAAACTGGCGAGACAGTGAATTTTAATGGCAGCGCGTCATCGGATTCAGATGGAACGATTGCAAGTTATGAATGGAATTTTGGTGATGGCTTGACCGGTTATGGGTCACAAGTCAGCCATACATATTCGACAGCAGGAAGCTATCAAGTTACTCTAACTGTACGCGATAATAATGGCGCAACAAGTACGTGTTCGATAAATGTCTCAGTAGTTCAGGGGGCTATCTCATATCAAAATCAATATAGTAGCGACATCAAGATTATTTCCATAATGCCGAACCCCGATGGGGTAGAGCCAGATAGCGAGTTTATAAAAGTTACTAATTCAGGTACGAGCGATATTAACCTGCGCAACTGGGTTCTCGATGATGAGGAGGGTGGCAGCAAACCATTCATAATCGACTACGATCTCGTTTTAAAAGCAGGCAGTTCAATATCATTTTATGGGTCTGATACAAAAATATCCTTGAATAATGATGGTGATTCTGCACGCCTTTTTGACCCTGATAAGAAATTGGTTTCAAGTATTTCTTACACTGATAAAGCGGCAAAGGGAGTTCCTTACTTATTTGAAAACGGCAAGTGGATCTGGCAGGGATTAATTGATCAAGAAAACATTGAAATAATTAAACAAGAAAGCGAAAAATCAATTAATCAAATAAATCCGGGGGTTGTAGGATCAAACTTAAAACCGAATGTCACATCAATTGTTCCAAAAGAAAGCGTTAGTCAACCAGTAACCATACCAAAAAATGAAGCCACTTCCTCAATAAAAACTACACAGGAAGTTAGCGCATACGAACCAATAATTTTCAGTGAGGAAAAGCCAACAGTGAAATTGGTTTCAAACTTACAAAAACAAAAAACAGCCCCAAATAGCACGGCTGATTTTGCGAGTAATTCGCAACCACAAAAAGAAAGTGCTAAACCGTATCAGAATCCTTATATAGTGGTTTCTTTTATGATAGTTTTTTGCGGTGCAGTTCTAAAATTTATTATTCCATCCATCGGGCTTAAAAATTCTTTAATTAATTTTTTTAAAAACAGGGAAAAAACAGATAGTATAGAGAGTCTGTTTGAATAAAACAATAATTCTTAATCTTTTTTGTAAATTAAAAACTGCCTTTCGGCAGTTTTTAGATTTTGAATTTGTGGCTTCGAATTTAATCGATAAGTCCGAGCTTCCTTCTCATATTGTCAACGAACGCTTCTTCTCCGCCCTTATCCTTTAAGAGTCTATCGATTCTATCGCAGAGAATCTGGCTGTTCGCCATTGCTTCGAAAATGATATTCGAAGCTTTAACTCTATCCGTTTCAGAAAATGTGCTTTTTTCAAAAAGACCCAGAAGAATTTCGTTAGTGATTTCCGGATAAGCAAGATCAGCCGTTGCATTTGCTGAGTTTAGCAGGTCATCCCTCTTTATTTTTAAGGCATCCATATCGCCACTCCTTTCTAGATTGAAACTATTATCCAACAAGCCTCAATCATTTTTATTTTTTTACCCTGTAAGGCTGCGTACCTCTCTTTATCCATTTCTTTTTGAAAAGCTGTTCCAGATCTCAATCCCTGCAATGTATCGTAAATTGCGCGCCAATCATTTTTCAGTTTTTCGATATTAGAGCTGTATTTGTATTTTACCATATCATCATCATTAATGGGAAAGTAGGGTGTTTCAATCTTCTTAATTATAACACGTTGGTTTTTATTGTCAATATCTTTCTGCTTTTCTGACTTTATTTGACATAATACCAATTTCCCTCCTTTTTTTCTTCTAGCCACTAGGTCAATTTTATTTTCCTTATCAACTTTTTCTGTTGGGTATAAAATTTCAAATCCTGCGCTCTCAAAATTACTTGATATTTCGCGTATTCCTTCGATATTATTTATCAATCCTTCAATAATATGTTCTTGCGATTTTGCTAATTGCATTGCTTTTATTTCTTCTTGTGGTCCGACTCTGGATCGGAGCGGTTTTCCATTTGTCTCGAGATATTTGCAATACATTGGCAAAAAAGAATTGGCCGTAGTTCTTATTATATTAAGAAATCTTTGATATTTTGCTTCATCCTCGCCAATATTGTTTCTGATAAATTTATTCATTTCTTTTGCAATTATCATATTACTATCAACATTTGTTTCCAAAACAACATTTGACATAGTCTCAAGGTGGTTCTTGCTATTATAAATTTTTCTGAGAAAATCAATATCAACTTGATTCAAAAAATATCTTAGGATGCTGCTTACAAGCTGTGGTTTGTTATCTCTTTTTTTATTACAAGATCGGATAATATTCTTTAACTCATCGCTTGATCTTATTAACTGATTTCGAAAATTTTCTTCTGATCCTAATATTTTATCCTGAGGATATCTAAGAACGTTGAAAATATTTTTTGTCTCTACATTATTAAAGACATTCTCAATTTGAGGAAGGATCAAAGATTCCTTTCTGTAGAAATTTTCCAGAATTTCAAAGACATTATTATCTTTAAGGGGTTCGTTTAATATATCTTTTCTTTGTAGGTATTCAGGGTTTATCGAAAATTTCATATTTGGCACTTAGATTTTATTAGTACTTTTTTATAATAGCGTTTATTAGTAAACCTTCAATATTATTTTTCAATTTGTTTGAAGGCGGTCTATCTAATTTAGTCATTTAGTGTTCTTTTTTCGCGATTCCGAGAGCAACGCGGATTTTCGATCTGGCACCCGCAGTTTTGGCGATATCAAGCCAGTCTTTCGAAGGTTTGCGATTTTTCATTGTGATAATCTCTACGACATCCCAGTTTTTCAGCGGGGTGTCGAGTGACTTCATTTTTTCATTGATCTTGACACCCGTACAATGATTTCCGATATCGGTATGGACAGAATATGCAAAATCAATCGGTGTTGCTCCTTCGGGAAGATTGATCACCTCTCCTTTCGGAGTAAATACAAATATTCTGTCTTTAAAAAAATCAATTTTAAGTGATTGAATAAATTCATCACCTCCACCGGCAATTTTCCCTTGCCAGTCTTTCAACTGGCTAACCCAAGCGTATTTTCCTTGTTTTACAATAACACCTGATTCAGGCTTGCCCTGCTCGCTATATGCCCAGTGCGCGGCGATGCCATTTTCCGCTTCCTCGTGCATTTTAACCGTTCTAATTTGGATTTCAACAATTCTGCCTTCGGTGGTAAAAACGGTGGTGTGAATACTCTGATAACCGTTTGGTTTTGGTATGGCAATATAATCCTTGATTCTGCCGGGAAGTGGTTTCCAGATTCTATGAATTACTCCAAGCACTGTATAACATTCTTCAACGGTGTTCATAACAACACGCATTGCGGCAAGGTCATAAATTTTTTTTATATTTCCGTCGTATTCTGGTCTTTGCAATTTTCTCCAAAGACTATAGAGATGCTTGGTTCGCGCGTGTACAGAAAAAGGAGTGAGACCTTCTTTTTTTATTTCAGAGATTAGATATGGTTTAATTTTCTCCAAGTACCCTTTAATTATTTTGAACTGGTCTCCCGTTTCGGAAACCAATTTTCGGTACTGGTCCGGATAAACATAAGGAAAACAAAGATCTTCGAGAATTCCTCTCAGTTCTCCCATTCCCAGTCGGTAGGAGAGAGGCGCATAAATTTCGAGGGTTTCAGTAGCGATTCTTTTCTGCTTTTCTTTCGGTAGGAAATTGAGCGTCTGCATATTATGCAATCTGTCAGCCAGTTTAATAATCACAACACGGATATCCTGTGCCATTGCGATAAACATTTTTCGCAAGTTTTCCGTTTGCGACTCTTGTTCGCGTCCTCGATATTTAATTTTTCCCAGTTTGGTAACTCCTTCAACAAGAAAACCAACATGTTTATTAAATTCTTTTTCCAAATCTTCGGTAGTGGTGATAGTATCCTCTACTACGTCATGAAGAAATCCTGCTTCTATCGTTTCAAAATCAAGCCCCCAAATGAGAAGTTGCAAAGCAGTTTTGTAGGCATGGTTGAAATATGGTTCGCCGCTTAATCTTTTCTGATTGCCATGAGCTTTTTTGGCAAATTCAAAAGCCTTTGAGATTCCAGCTCTCTCTTCATCTGTTAAATCACGGGGTGAATTTTTGAAAAAATTTTCCAAATTTAATTCTTCTTCCATGCGTCAATTATACCATTTATATACACTTTTCAAAACCTATTTGATTTTATATTCATAAAATACGATAATATCCTTAATGATAAAAAAACTAATCCTATTTTTGGTTTTTGTTGTTATCGCTGTGATCACGATTTTGTATTTTATTTTCCCAAGTTTTATTTACGAAAAAGTGATGGAGTACCGCTACCCTATTAATTATCGGGATTTTATTGAGCAAGATGCAAAAGACTTTTCACTCGATCCAGCTTTGGTTTCCGCAGTTATATTCGAAGAAAGCAGGTTTCGGGAGAGTTCTAGTTCGGATAAAGGCGCAGTAGGGCTAATGCAGCTGCTGCCGGATACAGCGGATTATATTGCCGGTAAGATCGAGGGTCAGCGGTTTGATTCTCGCAACCTCAATGATCCGGAAAAAAATATTCGTTACGGTTGCTACTACTTGAACTACTTGAACAAAAAATATGGCGACCTTGAAAAAGTCCTTGCGGCTTATAATGCAGGAGAGGGCAATGTCGATCAGTGGATTGCGGAAGGAGATTATGCTGTGAAATTTAAAGAAACAAAAGATTTTGTTGAGAAGGTAAAAAGAACAAAGAATATTTATAACAAATTATATTTTGATAAGAAGTAGACGATTTGCAATTATTCGAGATTAATATATAATTGGTTTGGTTTATTAAATAATAAAAACATTTATGCAAAATAAGTTAAACGCGAATGCTTTAGGTTTGGCTTTGGGGGCTGTTATGGGTATAGTAGTTGCTGTTATTACGCTGCTTAATTTTTGGTGGGGGTATGCAAATTCATTCACAAATCTTCTGAAGGATATTTATTCATTCGGATATAGCGTATCTTATTTAGGTGCTTTAATTGGGTTGATTTTTGGTTTTGTCGGAGGTTATATTGTTGGGGGTCTTACAGGGTTGCTTTATAATAAATTTATTAAACAAAAATAATTTTAACGCGAATTTTCGCGAATTATTTATAAATTAAAATTAAAGAAGATCGTTAATTTCTCAAATTGGGAAGGCGATTAAGGAAAGGGCAAAAACATGAAAGTTTTAATCAATGAAAATTGTATCAATTGCGGCCACTGTTATACCGAAGTTGATACTGCGGGTGTAGTTTTCAAAGAAGGTGATGGGGTAGCTGTCGTAGTCGAAGGAGCAGATTTTGCAGCAAACAAGGAAATGATTCAAAAGGCTGTCGATGAATGTCCAGTGGCTGCTATTGAGATGGTTGATGAGGGTGTTGCGGTTGAAGATTCATCAGAGCCAGAGATTCCAGTGGAAAGCGCTCCAGAGATGGTTTCGCAGCCTTTAGTTGAGCCAGCTCCAGTAATGGCGCAAAGCCCAGCAGGTGACGATCTGGCTGTATCAAGCGAACCGGCTCCCGAGCCAATTCCAGCGCAGGAAGAATCCACGATGCCTGTCGATGATGAAATACCTTTGGGATAAGCATCAAATAAGCAAGAAAACAAGAAACCAAGAAAACAAAATAATAGGGGTTGACAAAAAGCCCCTATTTTGTTTCCGTATTTTATTACTTTACAGAATTCGATAACAAGACTATTATATAACTGTGGGTATTGTAATACTCATAATTTATTGTTTTTTCGTGTTATATTAGTAATTTTTTGTCATGCTTTATTTAGCAAGTGATCACGCTGGTTATCGTCTCAAAGAAATCGCTAAACAATTCCTTGATTTTCTCGAAACTGAATATACCGATCTTGGTACAGATAATGATGAAACACCCGTAGATTATCCTGATTATGCCAAAAAACTGGTAAAGAAAATGAATGGAAAAAAAGACCGCGGGATACTCTTTTGTGGTACTGGAAGCGGTATGTGTATTATGGCCAATCGCTATAAAGGAATCAGAGCGGTTGTGGGGAATAATGAACACGAAGTGCTGTTGGGCAGAAGCCATAATGATGTGAATGTTTTGTGTCTCGGAGGACGCCTTACAGGAGAAAACGCTGCCAAGAAAATGATTAAGATATTTCTAGATACCCCATTTTCCGGAGAGGCTAGACATAAAAGAAGAATAAAAAAACTCGATTTAAAATAAAAACCGCTAATTATCTCTAATTAAGGCGAACCATATTTATATGAAAAAAATACTACCTGCAATATTGGCAAGCACTATAGAAGAGTTCAGCCAGAAGTTGAGCGTTTTATCTAGTTTTTCGAAGGAAATTCAGATAGATATTACTGATGGTACTTTCGTGAATAGTAAAACGGTGGAGTTGGTTGAAATAAAAGAGTTGCCCAAAGACATAGAATTTGAATTACATTTGATGGTTAGCGATCCTTTGGAATACATGTCTCATATAAAAAGGTTAGGTATAAAAAGAGTGGTGTTCCATAATGAAATTGATAAATCTACGATGGAGGTTGTTGATGCTTTAAAAAAGGAAGGTATTACAGTAGTTTTGGCGCTCAACCCACATTCAGATATCCCAACGCTTAAAGATTACGTTCCGCATGTAGATGGTTTGCTTCTAATGTCGGTTGCTCCGGGGTTTGGAGGGCAAGAGTTAATACCTTCAGTTTTGGAAAAAGCAAAAATTTTAAGATCCCGATACCCAGAGATTTTAATTGAAATGGACGGAGGAATAAAGAAAGAGAATCTCGTCAAAGTATATGAGGCAGGAGTAAATATAGCAGTTATTGGCAGCGGAATTCTAAAGGTGGCTGATCCTAAAAAAGAGTGGGAAGAATTTCAGAAAATTTCAAATACTTAAAGTCCTATGGACAAAACACAAATAGAAAGATTACAACAAAAAGCTTTGCTTATCCGCCGAGACCTAACAGAAATGTTATTCCGATCTGCCTCGGGTCATTGGGGTGGTTCTCTCGGGTTAGCTGATGTTTTTACAGTTCTATTTTTTGGTGGAATTCTCAGATACAATGCGAAAAAACCGGAAGCGAAAGACCGCGACCGATTTATTTTATCAAATGGTCATATTGCGCCACTTTATTATACCGTTTTAGAACACGCTGGTTTTTTTGGTGACAAAAAACCTGCACTGCGCAAAATCGGTTCCCCTCTTCAAGGACATCCGAGCCACACGCATCTTGCAGTGGTAGAAACCTCTACGGGACCTCTTGGACAAGGAGTGGGAGTAGCAGTTGGCAAAGCTATAGCTCTGAAAATGCAGGGAAGTTCTGCGCGAGTTTTTTGTATCACTTCTGATGGGGAACACGAAGAGGGTTCAACTTGGGAAGCGGTCGCATCTGCGGGGAAATACAGACTTGATAATCTCATTTATATTCTTGATCGCAATCATGTACAAATCAGCGGTACTACTGAAGATGTTGGCAATCTTGGCAATATTGGCGCCAGGTATCGCGATCTTGGCTGGGAAGTATTAGAAGTAAATGGTCATGATATTGGGAAACTTTTGAGGCTTTTTGATTCATTTAAATACAAAAGCAGAAAACCGCGGATTGTGATTGCCAGAACAATAATGGGCAAAGGGGTAAAGCAAATAGAAAACGACTACCATTATCATGGGAAGGCTCCAAGCGAGAAAGAATACCTGATGGCAATGGCGGAACTGAAATAGAATATAGAATCTTGAATTTAGAATAACGAATAATGATATTAATGAAGAAGAAGGTATTAAAGAAAACTAATAAAAATAAAATCGCATTTGCAAAAATGCATAAAAAGGCGAGAAAAAACGCCACTGCTTTTATTGATAAATCGAAGACGAAAATTAATAAAGAAATTGCCAAAAGGAATGTAGCAAAGAAGACGGCTAAGGGTAAAACCAATAAGAGGGTTTTTATTGAAAATAGCACAGGTAACCTTTTGGTTTGGAGTGGTTACATTGGTTTGGGAATTTTAATTACCGCCGTTCTGGTCTTGGTATCAGGAAGCGCTAAAAATTTAAAAACGAAGGCAGCATCGAATGACAACGCGAACCCGCAATTTCAAGAAAAGGAAAAGCCTGTTCATATAGTAAAATCGACTGAAATCGAGCCTTTTGATTTTACAAAAGTAGATCTGGAAAAAATTGAATTTAACAAAAAATTGCCGATTCTGATGTATCATTATATTGAACCGATTGATCCATCGCAAAGCAGATTGCGCCAAAATCTTACAGTGAGCCCGGAAAAATTTGAAGAGCAGATGAAATGGTTGTCTGAAAACGGATTTACCACAATGACGCTCACAGATTATTTCAGTAAAATTGCGGAGGGGAAAGAGCTGCCAGCAAAACCGGTCTTATTAACATTTGATGACGGTTACAGAAATTTTTATCTGAATGCTGCGCCGATATTAAATAAATATAGTCAGAAAGCTACAACCTTTATTATTTCCGGTTCGGTAGGGTATCCTGCCTATATGACATGGGATATGATAAGAGAGCTATACAAACAGGGTTATGAGTTTGGTTCACATTCGGTCAGCCACGCAAATCTGAAAAGCTTGAAAGAAAGCAAGCTCGAAGAAGAATTGCAAGATTCCAAATGGGAAATTGAAAAAGAAATTGGCGGACCGGTAAATTTCATGTGTTATCCGAGCGGATTTTTTGATTCACGAGTCATCAATGCAACTAGAACTGCGCAATACAAAGGCGCGGTAACCACCGGTAGTGGAATGGATGTATCAAATAAAAATATTTTTGAAATGTATCGTTACAGAATTTCTGATGGTATGGGGATTGATAGGTTTGCCTGGACGGTAAATCAAGCATATCAATAAAATTTTTAATTTTACAATTTCCAATTTTCAATCAATGTTTCAATAATTCAATTTTCAATTAAATACTATAGCGAAGCGATACAAACAATGAAAATTGAGAATTGAAAACTGAAAATTATTAATAAAGTCGCAATGAACTACCAACTAAATCCAAACTTATTAAGTAATGATGTCGAGCGCAAATCTGCCCGTCAAGGTTTTGGTGATGAGATTACCGAACTTGCGAAGGGTAATAAAAGGATTGTGGTGCTGGATGCTGATCTTGGAGAATCACTCAGACTCGAAGAATACAAGAAAAAGTTTCCTTCTCGTTTTATTCAGATGGGTGTTGCTGAAGCAAATATGATATCTGTTGCGGCAGGGCTTGCGCTTGAAGGATTTATCCCCTTCACGTCTTCTTTCGCCTGTTTTACTCCATATCAAGCTGTTTCGCAAATCCGTATTAGTGTTGCATACAACAAAGCAAACGTGAAAATAATTGGCGGTCATGCTGGGATAGTCACCGGTGGAGATGGTGCCAGTCACCAGGCTTTGGAAGATATTGCGATAATGCGTTCAATTCCAAATATCACGGTTTTTTCTCCATGTGATTATTGGCAGATGAGAAAATGTGTGAAAGTGGCTGCAAAGATCAGCGGACCTGTCTATATCCGTTTTAGCCGAAGAGATGTTCCGATGATTACTACCGGAAAAACCCCTTTCCGAATAAATGAATGCCAAGTTTTGCGCGATGGAACGGATGGAACAATCCTGGCTCATGGGGAATCGGTTTACCGCGCGCTCTTGGCGGCAGAAACTTTGTATAAAGAAAAAAAGCTCGATTTTGCAGTACTAAATGTTCATACTATCAAACCATTGGACGAAAAAACTATTTTGAAATATGCCAAAAGAACCAGAGCCTTCGTTGTTGTCGAGGATCATCAGATTGCTGGAGGACTTTGCGGCGCGGTTAGTGAATACTTAGCTGAGAATTACCCGATACCAGTTCAGTTTGTTGGAATTCGCGACAAATTTGGTGAATCAGGAGATCCGGAGAAACTTCTCAAAAAATTTCATATTGATGTGGAAGATATTATTGAAGCGGGAATGAAAATCAGGGAGAGGAAGAGGATGTTTGTGTATAATAAATAAAAATTTTTTATAAAAAAATCCTCCAAACTACGGAGGATATTTTTTTATTTAAGGTTGGTTAAACAGTGATTTTTGCTGTAACTTTGCAGAAAACGACCTTGAAAGGAACTCCGGATATTTCGATAATTTCAGTTTTTCCATGTCCCGATGATAATCTGAAATTATTCAGCGGACAAGTCTCTCCGAGTGATTCATAACCTTCAAGCAGACACATGCCGAATTCGCCATAGTTTTCTTCGTCCGGTTCGCCGCAAGTAAATTCCCCGTTTTTATTTTCCCACATTCTTTCGCAGTAGGGTAATTCGACGATAGGTTTCTCGCGGTTAATCCATAGGGCTTTTCTTTTTTCACCTTCGCCGCCGATATTTGCACCATACCATTTGGTATAGAACTCTGCTATAGCGGCGGAAACATTGCCAGCTTCGATAATGCAGTACTTGTCCTGATGTTCTCTTAAATGACGGCGAACATCATCGTCAGTGATTGCATGAGTTTTGTGATGGCGGACGATAATTCCGATATCATCTACCTTCATTGCAGTTTCTATCATGACGCTATGGCTTCGGTCATCAATGAGTGTGAATCTTTTTTCGAAAGGTATTCTAAAAAGCTTCCCAGTGATTTTCTTGTTTTCCATTAGAGTCTCCTTTTTTAAAGTTCTATCTAAATTATAGCAAAAATGTTGTATATTCACAATAAACATTTTATCTAAGCCAAAAAATATTTTTCATTTTTTCAAATCGTTTTTTATGATATATTCTATCTATTACAAATAATTCATTAATAGAGGAAGTCCCTCGGGTTTACTCGGGACATATTTTCCTTTATATAAATTAGCAAGGAGAAAATATGAATAAATACGATTTAATTATTATTGGCGGTGGGCCGGCGGGATTGACCGCTGCTATTTATGCGGGTAGAAGAGAACTCAAAACCTTAGTTTTGACAATGAATATTGGTGGGCAGATGACGCTCACGCATCATGTTGAGAACTATCCGGGTGTAGATATGAGTGATGGCACGGACTTGGCTCTAAAAATGATGGAACAAGCAAAAAAATTTGGCGCGCAAATAGAGCTCAATCATGAAGTATCCGCAATTGAAATAAAAGATGGTGATTACTTAGTGAAAACTTCAGGCGGTGAATTTGAAGCTCAAGCGGTAATATTAGCCTTTGGTAAAACTCCAAGGAAATTGGATATCGAAGGTGCTGATAGGTATCTTGGTAAGGGGTTGTCTTATTGCGCAACATGCGATGGACCTTTCTTCAAAGGTAAAAATATCGCAGTTGTCGGAGGCGGGAATAGCGCGCTTGGCGGGGCACTTTACCTTTCAGAATTGGGCCAGAAAGTTTATCTGATTCACCGCCGTGATGCATTCCGCGGGGAAGAAATATTGGTTGATAAAATCAAGGCGAAAGAAAATATTGAGATAGTTCTAAACAGTGTTCCATCAGGTCTCGAAGGTACAGACGTTTTAGAAAAAATTATAGTTAAGGATGTTGTTTCCGGGGCAGAGCGCGAGATCGCCGTTGATGGAGTTTTCATTGAAATTGGTTATGAAGTGAAAGCCGATTTCGTGAAAGGGTTAGTAAATCTCGATGCTGGTAATCAAATTATTGTCGATCAAGATTGCAAGACTTCAGCCGAAGGTATATTCGCAGCAGGAGATCTAACTCAGATACCATACAAACAAATCGCAATTTCAGTAGGTCAGGGCGCTACTGCAGCGCTGTCAGCTTATGATTATATTCAAAAGAAAAGCGGTAAAACAACAGTAAAATTGGATTGGGGAAGTAAATAGAATTTTGAATCTAGAATCTAGAATAATGAATTATGAAAAATGAAAAAACCGCTTCCCAATGGGTCGCGGTTTTTTGATTGTGAAATTTGGAAAAGAGTATTTATCTCCCCCGCATTTGTTGCGGTTAAGCTGCTTGCGCGGCTCTTAGCATGTGCTCTATTTGTTTTTGTTTTGCTCCGGATTTCTCGAGCATTTCGGCGATCTGCTCGGTTGATTCGATTTCGCAGAAAAGTTGGTGTCTGATAATCATAATGAGAGTTCTTATCTCGTCTTTCGCGCCCCACTTCCTGCGAAGCATTGGGTGCCTCTGAGCGCGAAGGCGTTTGATTTCTTTCCTGAACTGTTTTTCGCTCAGAAAAGTATGTGAAAATGCCCATTCTTTTTTCATCCAATCACCTCCTCCTTTTTTGAATTTTTAATACTATAATACTAACACAAAAATAATGTGTTGTCAATATTTAAAAAGATAAATAAGCCAAAATTTTATTTTCCTAATCGCAATATCTTATTGACCCCAATTTTCTGAACAAAATATTGGTCATGGGAAACTATGATCATTGGAATTTCTTGCGATAGAATAAAGTTTTCCAATTCTTCGCGTGTGAATATATCCAGATGGTTTGTCGGCTCATCGAGAATCAGTACATTTGGTTTCTTTGCGAGAATTATAGCAAGATCCATTCTGCGCAACTCTCCGTAGCTCAAGTTCTTTACGCGGTCATCAATCCTTTCATTGCTAAATAGATAGTTGGCCAGAATACTTCTCGCTATCGCACCCGTGATACCGGTTTTTTCTTCGAACTCATCGAGAACATTTCTAGTAGCATCGAGATCAGAAAATTGTCTCATGTAACCAATCTTTACTTTATCGCCACCGCCTATCGTGCCGGAATAATCTTTATCGATACCAGCAATAATATTTAGTAGCGTTGTTTTCCCGGATCCATTTGGTCCTGCGACCAGAATCCTATCTTCGTTATAGACTTTGAAATAAGTATTTTTTAGCAATACCCTTTCTCCAAATCTCTTTTCTTCAACATCTACGATCAACATTCTGCCCTCATCTGCGCCGCCCAGATTTCTTAGTCTCACTCTAGGATCCTCATCCGGTCTGTCTACGGCAGTTTTCTTTACTCGTTCTAGTGCTTTTTTCCTTTGGGCTAGGACAGTGGAGAACGGGATTAATTTCTGATTTATCTTTATCCAGTTTTCCAATTTATCAATGCGTCTTTTACTCATCAGGTAGTCGTGCATTTTTTTATCAAATCTTTCTTTTCTAGCAACCAAGAAATCTTCATAGTTTCCAGTATAGGAAACAATACCTTCTTCGGTAGAGAGTTCCCAAATTTCTTTGATAACGCGATTAATCATATAGCGGTCATGCGATACGACCACGATAGAGCCATTGAAATCACGTATAAAGCCCTCCAACCATTCTATGCCAGCTTGATCAAGATTATTAGTAGGTTCATCCAGAAAGAGCATTGTAGGCTCTTTCAATAGAATATAAGCTAGCGCAATCTTAATTTTTTCTCCGCCAGATAGAGTAGCGGTACTCTTAATCAGATAGTCTTGATTCAACCCGATTTTTTCCAGAGCGATATCTATTTTATACCCTTCCCATTCGTTCGTAAGTCCGCTCTCGAGATATTCACCAACCAGCTCGTGTCCAGCAAAATCTACTTCTTGCTTTATGAATCCGATTTTTTCATCATAAAGAGTGACCTTACCGGTGGTAGGTTTTAGTTCTTGGTTAAAAATTTTCAGCAGTGATGATTTTCCGCATCCATTTTTACCAACAATCGCGATTCTTTTCTTATCACGTCCGGAGAAGGCGAGGCTAATATCCTCGAAAAGAACCTGATCTACATAATTTAGCGATATATTTTCTGCAATTAACATACATTTTGATTAGTTATAAAGTTTTAAAGTAGAAAGTTATAAAGTAGGGGAATTTTTATAAAATAAAAAAACACCCTTTTTGTAACTATGAGTGTTTTGGAGTTATTCTTAAATTTATTCTTCGAACTTTATAACCTTATAACTTTCGACTTTTAACTGTCGAAAGGGCACACTCATAGCATCATTAGCTTCCGCACGGAAACTAACAGCAATACTAGAAAGATAAAAAGAAATGATCTTTCTCTCATCTAGATTGCTTTGGGAAGCTGGTTGTGTCCTTTCTGTTCGCATATTCATTATGTTTAATAATTTACCTATTATAGCACAAATTTACTAAAAAATCAAGTTACAATTTTTGTACCTCGTAAAATTTGCGGTAAACACCGTTTTTTATTTTAATTAGATCCTTGTGCTTTCCTTGTTCAACAACTTTTCCTTTTTCTAGGACGAGGATTCGATCAGCTTTGTGAACCGTTGAAAGCCGATGTGCGATGATAAACGTTGTGCGTCCCGTCATCAGTTTTTCCAATGCTCGTACGACTTCTTTTTCGCTTTTAGCATCAAGCGCCGATGTTGGTTCATCAAGAATTAAAATTCTTGGGTCTTTTAGAATTGCGCGCGCAATAGCTACTCTTTGTTTCTGTCCGCCTGACAATTTAACTCCTCTGTCTCCTACGATTTGATTATACTTATTTTTAAATTTTAAAATAAAATCATGTGCGAAAGCTTTCTTCGAAGCAATGACCATCTCTTTATCACTAGAACCAAAGCTGCCATATTTAATATTTGCTTTTACGGTATCATTGAAGAGCAGTATATCTTGAGGGACAATCGCTATTTTTTTACGTAAGAACTCAAGATCAATTCGGGAGTTGTCTATACCATCAATGTAGATTTTACCAATCTGCGGTGTGTAATAATGTGAAATAAGATCCGCTAAAGTGCTTTTACCAACCCCAGATTCTCCCACGATTGCCACAATTTCTCCTGGTTTGACTTCAAAACTTAAACCCTTTAAAATATCCTCATTCTTTTTTTCATACTTGAAATGAACATTTTCGAATTTTACACCGCCGCGGATATCGTTAATTTTTACTGCATCTGCTGGTATATACTCTTCCGGTTTTACGGCTAATATTTTTTCCGACCTCTCAATGCTAATCAAAGCATTCTGTAATGTCTGCCATTTATCGACAAGGCCAGAAAATGGTGCAAAAAGCATTCCCAGATAAGTATTGTACATTAACATTTGTCCAACTGTAATCTTGCCGCCCCAGATAAGAAAAATTGAATAAGCAAGTACAAAAATCGAAGCAAACACGGTTATTAATCTATAGTAGAATTGATTTTTCTGCCAGACATTGAAATATTTTATAAAATAATATGCGCCTCCATCATAAAGAAGATGCCAGACCTTTTTTGCCTCATACTTTTCTGCGGTACTTTGTTTAACATTTTGAATATTCATTACTACATCATAGCTGTGCCCGTATGCCTTGTTATAGCCCCTGTTTCCTTTTCTCCTCAAATCAGCAAGATTGGGTGAAATTTTAAATAACAAATAGACATAAAAAATCAGAATCACAATTACAATCAGGGTTAAAGCAACATTAATATAAAACATGAAAGCCAGAGCAAATAATAGCCCTAAGAATTGGGGTGCAAGGTCAACTACAAGATTGCTGAAAATATTATAAATATTACCAGCAGCCCGGCTGATTTTATCCATAACGTCGCCGAGCTTGTGTTCTTTTGTGAAAGACAATGGAAGTCGTAAGATAGCAGCGACTCCTTCAGAAACATAAGAAACTTCGGAACTTTCGGCTAGGGTTGTTACAAGACCGCGCAGTTTCCAACTAAGTATGGCTGATACCGTTCTTGAAATAACCCAGAGGATTAAAAAGAGAAAAACTCCTTTTAATATGTAATTCATAAAGTAGAAATCAAAATTTGGGGTTACGATATTATCGACAATCTTACCCATAAAATACGGTGTAACCGCGTCAAAAACTGCAACAAAAATACTTACAATAAGAATTACGATGAGTCCTTTTTTATATTTCTTGAAATATTTTTTTAGATAGTGGCTTTTGGCAATCATCTGCCGAAAAGTCAGCTTGTTTTTCTTTTTTACCATAAAAAGTTTTCCACTTCTTGAGTGGAATGTTTGTTTTTATTTTCAATAATTATATCACACCTGTCAAATAATTAAATCGTAGGTTTACTTTCCACTCAATTTAAGATAAAATAAGGTTAGAAAAACAAAACCTTCGGGTTTTTGGAATATAGGAAGGCACATTAAAAAGAAAGGGAAGGAAGCAAATTGATGTTGATTGTGAAGAAAAAAATCCGAGCGATTGTTTGTGCTACAGTCATTCTTTTGGGTTTCTTGTTTATCGCTAGTTCAAGCGATGCATTTGGGAAAACAAAACCTAAGAGTAGTGCGCAGACGCAGCCAAGCGTTCAGAAAGCGAATCCCGCTGCCAAGAAGAAAGAGGAAGCCAAAACTGAAGTGGGAGTCGCTAAGTACTATGATGGTGCGCCAAAAGGTAAAAAAAGGGAGCTAACGGCAGCTCACAAAAGCTTACCAAAGGGCACCATTGTTCGAGTCGAATCATTGGAAAGTGGTGACTTCAAAACTATTGAAGTCGAGATTAATGACTGTTTGCCGGACACGCCAGCGAGCCGCGGAACAGTAATTGATCTGGCGAAACAATCCGCCATAGCAATGAACCCGGCTTTTATTCGCAAGGGCGTGCTCAAGGTCAAATTGACTGTGATAGAACAGCCTTAAAATTCTTAAATTAAAATCATTTTATATGGTTCGGAATAAATCCGAACCATATTTTTTTGCCTAAAATTAGATCTTGAGAATGTATTGAATTACCATTCCGGCTAAAACGCTTATTACGAAGAGAAGTGCAATAATTTTAAAAACATCTCTTTTGCTCTTTTCTTCTTTAAATAAAATTAATATTCCCAATCCTCCGCTCGCGCAGAGACCCGCAATTACCGAACCATAAGTGATTACTCCATTCAGGTATAATTCTGTTATCAGCACGGATGACGCGCAATTTGGTATCAGCCCGATCAATGAAATTATAAAAGGTTGTAAAAATCCAACTTTTAAAAATAAACTATGCAGTCCTTCTGTTCCAAGATTAGATACGATGATATTTATTAGAAAAGAGAATAGGAATATAAAAGCAAATATTTTTAAGGTATGGGTCATAGGGTGAAGAAAGATCTCTTTGGGATTAAATTTCTTTGAACCGGAACTTGTGCTATGTCCACAGCAGGCGGTCTCATTAATAATGATACTATGGTTGTGGCTTTTTTCATCTTTTCCAAGTGAGAAATCCTTGATATGTTTTAATATCCTCTCATTTCTTTTTTTAAGAAAAAAATCGATTGAATATCCCGCGATCAAAGCAATAAAAATTTTTATCAAAATCAATGGCAGTACGATGGTGGCTTTGCTTGGTTGAGAAAGAATTATTGGTATCGCCTCATCGGATGTAGACAGATAGACTGCGAGCAATGTCCCGAGTGTTAATAATCTTTGCGTGTATAGTGTAGTGGCAACGACAGAAATGCCGCATTGCGGCAGGCTTCCCGCTACTGCGCCGATTGCTGGTCCTGAGAAACCGGCTTTTTGAATTTTTTCCCGCATCTTATTTCCAAATTTAAACTCTGCCAATTCAATTCCGATATAAATTATCAGCAGAAGCGGAATGGTTCGGAGGCTATCGATGAGAGAGTCTATAAAAGACTGATACATTTTTTATTAATCATTAATTTATAACGGTCGTATTATATCATTTTTTTTCAAAATAAAAAACCGGCGGCGCTTCCGCTTGGCCGGTTAGAAACTTTTTTACAAGAATAAATATTTATTCTTTTTTCCTATCTGTGGTCTTTTTATCCCAAAGATCCCATATCCCTATCTCCGAAAAGCAGACGGGCATTCGAATTTTTTTTATCTCCAATCCACTTTTTTGCTTCTTCACGAGCCTCATCAATATCAGACTCAAATCCTTTGAAAAGCGGCTTTTTTATAGCCATTTTGTCAATCGTGATCTGAACCTTCCAAAATCCATATGTTTCTCTCATTATCACTCCTTTCCGAACGTGGTCGTGGATTTTTATTTCTAAAATTTTAAAGTTCGTTTTATGCTACAGAAAAATCAGTAATTAATTTTTCAAATTCTTCTCTTTCGATCGTTTCTTTTTCCATTAGAACATCAGCGATTTTACTCAAAAGATCCTTGGATTTTGTGAGAACTTCATGAGCTTTTGCTTCAGCCTTGGTTATAATAACCGCCACTTCATCATCGATAACTTGGGCGGTTTTTTCGCTATAATTTTTGCTTTCCGCAAGATCGCGTCCAAGGAAAACCATCTCATCTTTTCCATGAAAACTCATTGCGCCGATTTTTTCACTCATACCAAATTCTGTTACCATCTTGCGGGCAATTTTGCTGGCTTGCTGTAAGTCATTTTGCGCACCGGTGGTTAATTCACCAAATATCATCAGTTCCGCCTCGCGTCCGGATAGCAGTATCGCAATCTCGTCTTCAAAATGAGATTTACTATACAATAATTTATCTTGTTCCGGCATATTCCATGTATAACCCAATGCGCGACCGCGGGAAATTATTGAAATTTTATGTACTGGATCGCCATTCGGTAAGATATGAGAAACAAGAGCATGACCAGCTTCATGGTAGGCTGTAATTTTTTTCTCATCTTCATGAATGACCCTCGTTTTTCTTTCCGGTCCCAAAACTACTCGCTCAACCGCGTCGTTTAATTCCGTCATGCTGATTGCTTTTTTACTATTGCGGGCAGCCAGAATTGCAGATTCATTCAGAACATTTTTCAGATCTGCTCCGGAAAATCCCGGTGTTTTTTGCGCAATGACATTGAGATTTACTTCTTCAGTAAAAGGTTTTCCTTTCGCGTGTACTTGCAGGATTGCTTCGCGTTCTTTGATATCCGGCAGGTCGATCAAAACTCTGCGGTCAAATCTTCCTGGTCGCAGTAATGCTGGGTCCAAAACATCAGGACGGTTTGTTGCTGCCATTACAATCACTCCCGTATCAGTATCAAATCCATCAAGCTCAACTAATATTTGATTGAGAGTCTGTTCGCGTTCATCATGAGAGCCTCCAAGCCCCGCGCCTCTTTGGCGTCCGACTGCATCTATTTCATCAATAAATATAATGCAAGGCGCGTTTCTTTTCGCTTTCGCAAATAGGTCGCGCACACGAGATGCTCCGACACCAACAAACATTTCTACAAATTCAGATCCTGAAATAGAAAAAAATGGTACCCCTGCTTCGCCGGCAACAGCCTTTGCAAGCAGTGTTTTACCCGTTCCCGGAGGTCCAATAAGTAGAACTCCTTTCGGAATTTCAGCTCCCAATTCTCTGTATTTCGCTGGACTTTGCAGAAAATCTACTACCTCGATCAGATCCTTTTTTGACTCTTCACTTCCAGCTACATCAGCAAATTTAATATTTGCGTTGCTTGCATTCATACGCGCGCGAGATTTACCAAAACTCATTGCTTGATTATTTGCTCCTTGAGCTTGGCGCAGCATAAACCATAGGAGTCCTCCCATCAGAAGCACCGGCAAGATGAAAGATAAAACTTCTACCCAAGGAGAAGATTTTGGCGTGTCTTTAATATCGATTTTTACCTTATCCGGTGTGATGCCATATTGCGTTAGAGAGATGTCAGCTTCTTTGAAAGCAAATTCATTTTTATTTCCATTTACTGCTTCTTTGAGTGTAATATCCAATCGGGTTCCATTAACCGAAACACTTTCAACCTGACCGTTTTTCACCTGTTCAACGACTTGAGAAATATTTACTTCATTCGTCTTAGTAGTAGCTTCCTGAGCTTCATTAGAATAAATGAAACTACCGCCAATTATGACTATAATTAGTATCAAAAACCAATTGTTTTTTAGGAAATTCATAAGCCCTTTTTTCATAGAGCTTCATTATATTATGAAAAAATGGCTTTGTCAACAGTAGAAAGGGGTTTGAGAAAGTTTTTACTTCTTTTTGTTTTTAGCTTTGATCTTATTCATTTTCAAAATCGTATAGAGACCGCACCAGCCGCTTGCTGCTGCATAAAAAGCAAGTGTCGAGATCGCAAAAAGTATATAGCTCCAATAGTTAATCGCCAATACCAGAAATACCAGTCCCAAAACCAATCTTAGTAGTCGGTCGAGACGGTTCATATTATTTTCGAAATGGTATTTTTTGAAAATCTTTTTCAGAATCCAGCGGATCAACTTCCAGATTAGAAAGCTTAATAATATCAGAATAGCAAGTTCGACTACCAGCAATATTCCGAGCCTTGAAGTTATGAGAGTAAGTGGGGATACTTCGAAAAAATTAATCTTTAAATTTGGCAGTATTGTTAGCATCATCAGCAATGAATTAACCCCAAATGCCTCTTTCTTACCAACTGCCAAAACATATCTTCCGAGGTTGATATCGCTATAGACTTCGATCTCATATTGACCCGCAGGAACATCTTGTTCAAATTCTGATCCTTGGTAGTAATCATCATTTGCAAATTCTTCATGAAAAAGCGTCCATTTTTTATCGAATGGTCGTATATTGATTAGCTGTTTTTTTTCAGTTTCTAAAATTTGATAAACTTTTGCGCCGTAACGTTCGTATGGATTGGAACTTTTTGGAACCAATAGGTTCACATATAGCGTAAAAGGAGCATCCGAATCGATAGTATAAAACTGTGATTTACCCGATAGTACTTCATAAAAAGCTTGAGAAACTTCAGGGTTGTTAATAACAATTGGATTTTGGTTTTCGATCATTCGTGGTTGGTGAGCAGAAACGGATGCGGCAAGAAAACAAGAAAGCAAGAAAACAAAAAAACAAAAGGGAATTTTCATTTTGCGCATATTTTTTAGTTAGTTTTCATTTTATTTATTATACCAGCAAAAGTTTTTATTGAAAAAACATTTTTTTTCTGGTATGATTTTGAGGTGAAATAATAAAACGAAAAAATTTATACCGAAATATACAGTAGAATTTTTTCGTAAGAGGAGCAGTTGCAGAGTGCTTGGAAGAAAAACTTGAACCTTTGAGTTTTTATGGAAAGCACGGCGCATGCTGCGACGAGGAGGGGTGCCAGAGCGGTTGAATGGACTTGTCTTGAAAACAAGCAGGGACGCAAGTCTCTCGCGAGTTCGAATCTCGCCCCCTCCGTTGTAACAAAAAAATAACTCATCAGAGTTGTTTTTTTGTTACCATATAGGAGAGATTCGAAGGGCGCGAGTAGAATCCGACCAAAGAAGGATTCTGTGTGTAGCGCCCAGACTCCGAATCGGAGTGAGGAGGAATCTCGCCCCCTCCGTTTAAATAAAAAATAGCTATTTATAGCTATTTTTTATTGACAAATGAAATATTTTGGAGTATCATTTATTTATTAAAATTTTTGAGAGGAGAGAAAGAAATGATACCATATGTGGCTTGTCTGATGCCTCAAGAAGAAATATTGCTGTTTAACAAAATTAAAATGACGATTGAGATGCTGCCCCATATTGATCTGGGCGTGGATGAAGAAGGAAATGAAATTGTCCTTTCCTGCCATATCTTGGCGCGTGCGGTAGCGAAAGCTTTCAAACTAAAAGTGCAGGACGGCAGTTTTCTGGTAATTTATTCTTTAAAAAAGGTAAAAAGACTCGAGGACATTGATGCTATGTGCGATAGCACCAGTCATAGCTGGCTACTTACCGCTACCGGGAATATTATAGACGTTTATCCTGTAGGGATACTCGGTGGACCGATTCTGATAAGCGGGTATGATCGCTCTCCGGCCAAGAAGCTCTATGTCCCAAGATCGTCGTCATTTGTTTCAGCGGGAAGTTTTTCAAAGCCATCTTTCAAAAGATCGGTGAGACGTGTGACGCGTCAGATTGCAGTAGTTAAAAAAATATTTGATAATTCATTTTTAAAATGATTCAAACAAATTCCGTTCCAAAACATGGAGCGGATTTTTTATTTTTTGTGATATAATACCTCTATGTCAAAATACCAATTATTCCGAATCGTTGTCGGCGCAGTAATTCATGATGATGAAGGCAGATTTTTGGTTGCCCAAAGACACGCGAAAGACGATAACCAACCAGGTGTCTGGGCGATTCCAGCCGGACATGTTGAAACAGAAGAAGGAAGTATTGATGTTCTCGAAGAAAATCTAAGAAGAGAAGTTATGGAAGAGATAGGGGTAGAAATTAATATTGAGAGCCTTTTGGATACTCATAGTTGGGTGGATCCGGAATATAAGAAAATCACCGTTATTTTTCTCTGTACGATTCGCTCTGGTGAACCAAAAGCGCTCAGTGAAACGGCTGACGTTGCATGGCTAACAGTTGAAGAAGTTGCAAAATTAAAAACCGCTCCACATATTTTGCGACTGATAGAAAAAGCCGATAAAACTTTAAAAAATAAATAGCTCGAAAAGGGTTATTTTTTATTTATACCTATTTCCTAGAAATTATGTATAATATATTTAATTACTAACATAAGATTTTGGAGGCAAATTTGAAAAACAAGATTTTGAAAATTTTGGGGATTATTATTGGAGGCTTTGTTTTGTTAACTGTTATTCTTTCTATTATTGGACTTATTTTTGGCGGCGGTTTACCGCCTTCCTCTGGAACAATTATTGTTAAAACTGGAACAGATGATCCAGCCCGAGTTGTTGATATCCAACAGAAATTAGTAACTCTTTTTGTTGACTACCGCAATGCCCAAATCAATACCAATGCTCTGCTCATGATCGATCCGGAGCAAACTACACCTGAAAAATATAATGAATTTGCAATGAATGTTGTAGGTCATTGGATGGCAGTAGAAAATGATGCCAATGAGCTTTTGCCACCCGAGGAGGCCTACCTAAGATTTTTTGGAATTGATAAAGTCCTGGCGGCTACCTCCAGTGAAATGGTTCCTGTGAATATTCCTTTTAAATCAAGTGATTACAAAAGCGTCGATCTTTCCGATCATAAACTTTCAAAAAACGTCAGTGCTCCAGATAATTCAGAAGTAAAAATTGTGCCAACCAACTGGGATAATGTGAAAGCTCTTCAAGCCGTGGTACCGGACAAGAGCACACTTTCTGCAGTTAAAGATGTTTTTGGCACTACGGCGCGCGATGCTCAAAAAATACTTGAAGACCATAATAATTCGATTGTGAATGTATATAATAACAAAGCCGAATTCTACAAAAAGGCTTCGACAACTGCGCTCGCAATAAATCAAGCTTCCAAAGTAGGACTTTTTATCGGCGGAACAATTATCACAGCTGGAGGCGCTGCCGTAGTCGGAGCTCCTCTTGGCACTGCATTGGCAACAGGTTGCGGTGCAAATGTCAGCGCATTAGGCGGGACAGTAATTGTCGCGAATGGTGTAGGGGTGGTTTTGGAACTTGGCAAAAATAGTGCCACTCTTGGTTTTGCTACCGAAAAAACTGCAGCTGTTTTTTCTTCCGCCTCTGATGCCTATCAGCCGGTATCAAATATCTTAGCCATTACGGGGCTCAATAGTGGCATGCAAGACCCGGGCAATCTTTATTCCATCTATGATTTTTCGGCTCAAGGTTATGACCTAGTTAATGCGATTTTGTCTCAGGATGGAAAAACAATTTTAATTAGAACCAATCAAGGTCCTCCGACGTTTGAAGCACCAAGTCTAAGCGGGCTGTTTCAAAACGCATTTCCATCAGATTTCCAATATCGCATTCCGGATGTACAAAATGTGCCTGCGATAAATTACCAACCGCCTGCCGCCAATTCAGTTTTACCCCCGGAATCATTTTCGGCCGGATTAGGTTCATGGTATGAAGAAGTTTGGTTTAAAAAAGCGAGTTCGGGCGGCGAAGTAACTACTTCTGATAAAGGCGCTACTTTTTTTGGAAAAGGAAACTCTAGAAGCGGGATCATGTTAGATATCAATAAAGATGTCAGTAATTATAAGAGCTTGGTTCTCAAAGCTTCGATTATAGTAGAAAATCAAGAACTCTCCGGTACTGGCTGGCAGGGTAGAGAAGCTCCTGTGGCCGTAGCTGTTAGTTATCAAGATGTTGATGGCGTGGAACATAATCAATTAGGTATTCATGACTCCGAGCCGAATCAGATGTTCTGGCGCGGTTTCTATTACCTTGATCCAAATGACGGTCAAGCGGTTACTGAACGCGGCATAAAAGTTACCCGCAATCAGCCATATAACTATAGTTTTGATTTGACAAAACTTGACCCAAAACCAAAGACAATTCATTTCATTGCAATCGAAGGTGCGGGATGGGGAGGCAGGCGCGCTAGTGTCAGTGAAATCAGTATTACCGGAGGAGAATAAACATATGATACATTTTGAAATTGATGGCGTAAAATTCAATTACCGTGTTGCGAGGGTAATTCTTAACATCTGTAAATATAGTTTCTAAATTAGCAAGGGATTTAAAAAAAGACGACTACATAGTCGTCTTTTCGCTTTTATATCTGGTTATTTTATGCTAAAATTAGTTTATGAATAATAACCTCTCTCCTCTTGCTGACCGTATGCGGCCCTCAAAACTTGAGGATTTTTTTGGTCAGGAAGAAGTTATTGGTGAAGGAAAACTTTTGCGCCGTGCAATTGAATCGGATCAGATTCCCTCGATGATTTTTTGGGGTCCTCCCGGAACTGGTAAAACCACCCTCGCTTATATTATTGCTAATAGTACGAAGAGTGATTTTCAAAAACTTAGCGCTACCTCGTCAGGAGTAAAAGAACTGCATGAAATTCTTGAGATAGCAGCTCAAAATAAAAGATTAGGAACGCGCACTATACTTTTCATCGATGAAATCCATCGCTGGAACAAAAAACAGCAGGATTCACTGCTTCCTTATGTTGAGAATGGCACGATCACTTTGATTGGAGCAACAACTGAGAATCCTTCCTTCGAAGTGATTTCGGCGCTTCTTTCACGCTGCAGAGTTTTTGTTTTAAAACAATTGACGAGCGAACAATTAGTCAAAATTATCAATCAAACCCTAAAAGATAAGAAAAATGGACTGGGACTTTTAAAACTTAAAATGAGCAAGGAAACAATTGAACTGCTGGCTCAAATGAGCAACGGTGATGCGCGAACCGCGCTCAATGTTCTGGAATATGGGGCATCACTTTCCAAAAACATAACGTCAGAAATTATCAAAGAAAGTTTTCAGAAATCGCACCTGCTTTACGATAAAAATGGCGAAGAACACTACAACATAATTTCGGCGCTGCATAAATCAATGCGGGGGAGCGATGCAAATGCGTCTCTCTACTGGTTAGCCAGAATGCTTGAAGCAGGAGAGGACCCACTTTATGTCGCAAGACGTATCGTACGTTTTGCATCGGAGGATATAGGATTAGCTAATTCACTCGCGCTTCCTCAAGCGGTTGCGGCCTATCAGGCATGTTATTTCATTGGTATGCCGGAATGTAATGTTATTCTTGCGCAAGCGGTGGTATATATGGCAAAATGCAAGAAGAGCAATGAATTGTATACAGGCTATCTCCAAGCGAAAAGTGATGTCGAAAAGCTTGGCAATCTTCCTGTTCCGCTGCATATCCGTAATGCCCCAACGAAACTAATGAAAGATCTCGGGTATGGGAAAGATTACAAATATTCTCCAGAACATGGTTATAAAGAAAAACAGGAATATCTTCCTGAAAAATTGAAAAATAGGAAATATATTAAGGATTAGGTTCAAAATTCGTATTTTACGGAAGAAGGATATGACATCGATGAAGTCGAGGAGGTTTTGAAAAAAAATGGGATCTTGGAATAAAAATGCAGAATATAAAAATAAAAACAAAAAAACATAAAGGTCTATCTTCTGCCGAAGCTTCTATAAGGCTGAAGAAATTTGGTTCCAATTCTCTGGAAAGAAAAAAGAAGGGGCCACTACTTGCTTTTTTCAAAAAATTTACCAGTCCCCTAATTATCGTTTTAATTGTAGTTACAACAATCTCTATTTTTATTGGTGAAAAAACTAACGCGTACCTCATACTACCGATGATTCTGGTCTCAGTCATTCTAGATTTTTACAATACTTACAAATCGGAAAGAGCGTTAAAGAAATTATTGGCAAAGATTGCGATTACAGCAACCGTTATTCGAGACGGTGTTAAAAAGGAAGTTGATTTTAAATCAATCGTTCCGGGGGACATAGTGTACCTCACTGCTGGCGATATAATTCCCGCTGATTGCAAAGTTATCGAATCAAAAGATTTTTATGTAAATCAATCGGTGCTAACCGGCGAATCTAATCCTGTCCAAAAGAAAGTTTCAGCAAATATTAGCAAAAAAAATCCAAATAGCTTGAATTATATTTTTATGGGTACTAGTGTAGTTAGCGGATACGCTACTGTTGTTGCAGAAGGGACCGGGTTTGATTCTGAATTTGGTAAAATTGCTCAGAGTATTTCTGGATCTGAAGTTAAAACCCATTTTGAAAAACAGCTTGATAAATATTCCTTGATGATCGTGAAACTAACGATTGGGATGGTATTGGTTGTTTTTTTGGTGAACTCATTGATAGGTCATGGCGCAATTAATTCTTTTCTTTTCGCATTGGCTATAGCTATCAGTATCACTCCGGAGCTGCTACCTGTGATTATTACTGTTTCTTTGAGTCGCGGTTCGGTAAGAATGGCGAAGAAAGATGTGATTACTCGCCATCTTACAGCTATTCAAAATTTTGGCAGCATGGATGTTTTATGTACCGATAAGACCGGAACTTTGACTGAAGGCAAGGTTTCTCTTGTTAAACACCTTGATATTTTTGGGAAAAATAATGAAAAAGTCTATCTGTACTCATATCTGAATAGCTTTTTTAATACGGGAGTCGAAAATCCCTTGAATAAAGCGATAGTCGAGCACGCAAAAATGAATCTGGATGTTGAAGGATTCAAAAAAATTGATGAAATTCCTTTCGATTTCCGTCGCAAGAGAGAATCGGTTATTGTGCAAAAAGGAAATGAGAAAATGATTATTACAAAAGGGGCTCCGGAAGAGATTTTCAAGATTTGCGCATATTACAAAATCGGAAAAAGAAAGTTAAAAATTACTGACGAGATCAGGAAAAAGATGTTTGGGCAATTTAATAGTTTTAGCAAGCAAGGATTCAAAGTTTTAGCACTCGCGATTAATGAAGATAGGAACTTGAAAGAAGAAAAAATGATTTTATTTGGGTTTGCTTTATTTCTCGATCCGCCAAAAGAAACCGCGAAAAAAACATTAAAAGATCTAAAGAGTCTTGGGATTGAAGTAAAAATTATTACCGGAGATAACGAACTTCTTACTCAAAAGATTTGTTCTGATATAAACTTGAATATAAAAGGGGTTGTTAATGGTGAATTAGTAAAGAAAATGACAGACCAAGAACTGAGAAGAGCATTGAAACATACCACCATTTTTGCCAGAGTCACGCCTGATCAAAAAGAAAGAATTATTACAAATCTAAAATCGATAGGTTATGTCGTTGGGTATCTTGGAGACGGTATTAATGACGCTCCAGCTTTGAAAAACGCCGATGTGGGGATAACAGTAAATAATGCCGTTGATGTGGCAAAAGAGACGGCCGATATAGTCTTACTGCGAAAGAGCCTCTCCGCAATTCGCGATGGTGTTATCGAAGGCCGCAAAACTTATCGCAATACCTTGAAATATATTCTGATGGGCTTATCATCAGATTTTGGCAATATGCTTTCTATGGTAGGTGCTTCGTTCCTTTTGCCTTTTCTGCCAATGCTTCCAACGCAGGTGATATTAAATGATCTTATTTATGATTTTTCCCAGTTATCAATACCAGCGGATAATGTTGATAAAGAGGAAACGCAGAAACCTGCAAGGTGGAATTTCAGTTTTATTAAACGTTACATGTTAGTATTTGGATTGATAAATGCCGCTTTTGATTTTATCACTTATGGATTGTTGTTCTTTGTTTTCCACTCTTCACAAAATCAATTTCAAACAGGTTGGTTTCTTGAATCAATTACAGCCCAGATATTAGTTGTTTATATAATACGTACGAAGAAGATTCCGATTTTGCAAAGCCGCCCGAGCTTGGCTTTTACAATCAATACATTGCTTGCGGTTCTCATCGCTTGGGTAACGCCATTTATTGTACTGGGCAAGGTGTTTGGGTTTATGCCAGTTCCACCGATTATTATTGCAGTATTAGCAGCGCATGTTATAATTTCTCTTTTATTGATACAATATGTAAAGAAATGGTTTTATAATAGATATCAAGACATCTAAGGATAAAATTAAATATTAAATATCAAAAATTAAAAATAAATGAAATGAAAAAATCCACACTTATTCTTATCCGTCATGGGGAATCACGCTGGAATCTTTCCAATAAATTTCAGGGTTGGGTGGATGTTCCTTTGTCCAAGCATGGAATTGAAGAGGCAATTACAACGGCTAGAAATCTAAAAAATATTAAAATCCATACTGCTTTTACTTCCAAGCTTGAAAGAGCCCGTCAGACATTGTCGATAATATTATCCCGTCAAGAATTAACAGGTGTTTTTCTGCATCACGATGAAAAAAAGGAAGAATGGTATACATTTAAGAATAAATCAGAAAATGATGATATTATAATACATACTTCAAGGCTAATAAATGAAAGGTATTATGGGTTACTTCAAGGTGTTAATAAAAGTGTAGCCCGCAAAAAATTTGGTGAAGATGTTGTTTTGCAATGGAGAAGGGGTTATGCTGTCCGCCCTCCCGGAGGAGAAAGCATCGAGGATGTTTATAAACGTGCGGTTCCTTATTTTACAAAAAAGGTTTTGCCGTTATTAAAAGAGGGAAGGAACGTGATTATGGTCAGTCATGGTAATGTTATGAGGGCGATATTAAAGCACATTGAAGATATTCCTGCAGACTATCTGCCGCATCTTGATCTGCCTTCGGGGAAACCAATAATCTATAACTATGATAAAAAAGGATTTTCTCGCACGGATGGTCTTTTTGGGTTCAACCGTCCTTTACTCTGGGATCATGAGAAAGGATCATTAAGCAAAAAAACAAGAAAACAAAAAATCAATAAATCAAGAAAACAATAGAACAAAAAACAATTCCATTGCTTATTTATGAAAAATAGTGTATAATTAGGCAGTATCCTGTAAGTTTCGCACAAGTTTATAATATTAACGTCAGTGCGCGGTCGAAGACAGGGAAGATAATTAGTATGCGTATTTAAGTTTTACTTAACCCGCGCATTAGTAGAAAAATTTAAAAAAATGGCAGAATTTAAAGTTTACGTTGGTAACTTGCCTTACTCAGTAACCGCTGATGCATTGAAAGAAATTTTTGCAAAAGCTGGAAACGTAGTATCAGCAACAGTTATTAGCGACAAATTTTCTGGAAGAAGCAAAGGATTCGGATTCGTTGAAATGGCTTCTGAGGAAGAAATGCAAAAGGCTATTTCTGAATTCGATGGTTATGATATGGAAGGCCGACAATTGAAGGTCAACCAAGCAAGACCAATGGAAGAGAGAAAACCAAGATTTGATGACCGAAGAAGTTAATCAATTAAAAGCGAGCCCCGAAAGGGGCTCGCTTTTAATTTTCTTTTTGTTATACTTTATAGGGGCCATTTCTATTATGATTATATTAAGAGATATATATTTCTAAAAGACGGAGGTATTACTTTTTCTTATCAAAAAGACATGTTTTAAATAATAGTAATTACTAAAAAAAATGGAATCACAGGAAAAATTTAATAGCGCAAGACGCGAAATGCCGGTTTTTGTATCTCATAAAGAACTAGAAATACAGCAAAATTCACAAGAAATTATGGAGGAGGCAAGAAAAGCAAGGCAGTTTTTTCTAAATAAAATATTTGAAAGTAGCAATGAAGAATTAAAAGAAAAACTAAGAAGTGTTGGATTTTCATTGCAGATAGAAGATAACGAACAAAATAATTAAAAATTTATGGAAATGATTATGCCAAAATTTGGAGTGAATAAAGAACAATTTGATGAGGTTATCGATCAATTAATTGTATATGGGGAAAAAACTGACGAGATGATATTGTGGAAAGAAATATTTATGGATTTATCGGACGAACAGCAGAAAGAGATTTTTGAAATCTGCGAGAAAGAGTTAAAAAAACTGAAAAAAATCGGCGAATAAAGGACTCTTGATTAAATGGTTATATGGTTATATTATTAAAATATTAAAACTAAAACAAAACTATGAATGCAAAGAATTTACGTCAAATCAACAATCAAAGTAAAGAAGAAATTGAAAAAGAAATGTGGAGAGGCAAGAAAAGGGATCTTGAGGATATGGTCGAGGGCAAACCAGATAACCTCGCAAAAATTATTTCGATTCTTTCGCTAATAATTATTCTATGTGTTGGATATTATGTATTTTCAACACTGACTGCAAATAAGCAATCAGTTGTTGATAGCGCCAAGACTACCGAAGAAGTAAAGAACTCTTTGGAAAAAAGCAAGGGCGATCTCCAAGATCAGGTAGATTCTTTGAAAAAAACAGTAACGGAATTACAATCAAAACTTAGCGATAAAGAAACGGCTGTAAATAATGCCCCAGCAGAAAAAGTTACTATTGAAGGATCTCTAAGTTATCCGAGTAATTATATCCCAAAAACAATGAAAGTTTGCGCTACGAATATTGAAACAAAAGAAGATACATGCACCAGTGATCAGCTTTATGATAAGAAATATACATATGGAGTTGGTTATAGATTAGAACTTCCAGTTGGCTCATATAATGTTTATGCCTCTGATGTGGGCTGGGGCGATTACAAGGCATATTATAGTGAATTTGCAAAATGCGGACTCGTAACTAGCTGCGGAACTCACGACCCAGTCGAAGTGAAACTGGAAGCTGGAAAAAATCTTGATAAAATTAATCCTGTAGATTGGTATAATAAGTAATCAATTAAACAAGAAATCAATAAAACAATAAAACAAAAATGGCAGAAAAAAAAGATACTGGGAAAGTTATTCTTTCTTGGGAAACTGGAAGAGTGAGAAAAAATAAAAATGCTATTTATTGGGTAGCTGGGTTTTTTATTGTTATCCTGGCAAGTATTGGTTATTTTGGCTATATAAATCAGTGGTCATCTGTTGCGGTATTTTTCCTTTTGCTTATCACCACTATCTGGTATGTTTTTATTTCCGTAAAAACTGTAAAAGTTTCAATATCTGAAGGGGGTTTTTGGCTTGATGGAGTATTTTATTCATTCGAAAATATTAAAGGATATTGGGTAGTTGAGGATAGCGGACTTTTCTATTTTGTCACAAAGGGAAGATTTAGCTCCAATATCTCTTTCCCTTTAGGCGAAACCCCAGTTAATAAAATTATCGCATTATTGCCGCAAGAGCTTGTAAGAGTTGAAAATATGGGGGAAGATCTTCATGATAAAATCGCAAGACTTTTTAATATCTGATTCCTATACTTCACAAAAATCATAAAAAATAGTATAATTAACTAGCTAACTGGCTAGTTTTTGTTTGCGAAATGTATGTCCTCGTAGTTTAACGGATAGAATGCGGCCCTGCGAAGGCCGCGATCTAGGTTCAATTCCTAGCGAGGACATTGAGGGGGAATTTTTAATTTTTAATTTTTAAACAATTAAATTTGTATTGTTTATATTGAAATTGGCTTTAAAAATTGCTATAATGATATTAGATAACAAAAACAAACTTTATGGAGCCATTGGGTTTTTTTAATTCAGGGGATATAATTCAGAATATAAAAGAGATGATTCACTGTCCTTTTTGTGGCTTTGATTATTCAGAAAAACATATAAAAATCATGGCTAATGTTGAAAAAAGCCATGTTGTTCACCTCTACTGCGCTGAATGTAAGAACTCTATAATGGCAAGCATTTCTTATAAAAATGATGGTGCTGGTGGCGCGATGCCTTTTACTGGCGAAGAAGTAAAAAACACGGATCTGGGATTTGGCGAAATAATGAGTTTTATTAAAAGGGGTCCCTTGACGGATAACGAAGTTATGGATTTTTACAAAGGAATGAAAAGTTTTGATGGAGATTTCAGGAAAATGTTTAGGAGCAAATAACCAATACTCAATATCCAATCAATATCCAATAAATTAATATCCAATTGGGTATTGGAAATTGAAGAATTGATTGGGAATTGGTCATTGGATATTGGGTATTAAAATGATTTTATAATAAAAAATAGTTATTAATTACTAAAAGTTTATAGGAAGGAAATTTATGACAGCTGAATATGTATTAAATGCAAAAAAGAGAGAAGTAACAGGGGAAAAGATTGATAGTGTTCGCAAAGAAGGCCTTATCCCAGCCGTTGTATATGGTAAAGGAAAAGAAAATGTTAACCTCGTGGTTAACGCTATTGAATTTAATAAGGTTTTCACAAAAACAGGTGAAAACACGTTGATTAAGCTAAACATTGAAGGCGAGGGAGTTGCAAAAAATGTTTTGGCTCATGATGTTGCCTATAATCCTGTTAGTGATGCGCCCATTCATATTGATTTCTATGAAGTAAAAATGGATGAAGAAGTTGAAACCGAAGTGCCATTGGTATTTATTGGTGAGTCACCGGCTGTAAAAGATTTTGAAGGAACACTAATCACAAATAAGAGTGAAGTTACAGTAAAGTGTTTACCGGCAAATATTCCACATGAAATTGAAGTTGATATTAGCAAACTTTCTACATTTGAAGATTCAATAACCGTTGCTGATTTGAAAATTCCAACAGGTGTAGAATTGATTACTGAACTCGAAGAAACAGTTGCATTAGTAGAAGCACCAAGAAGTGAAGAAGAGTTGAAAGAGCTCGATACAGAAGTGGTAGAAAATGTTGAAGCAGTAGAGGCTACGGAAGAGAAGAAGGAAGAAGAGGGAGTTGAGGAAGCTGTGGCAAGTGAAGGTGGTGAAAAGAAAGAAGAAAAAGCAGAATAGACGTTTTAATACCCAATACTCAATATACAATTGGATATTGAGAATTAAAGAATTGATTGAGTATTGGAGATTGGTTATTGGATATTTTAAAATTCTTTGTGTTATAATAAACAAAAATAAATATTTACGATATGGAAAATAAACGCATTACAGTTGATATTTCCTGGATGAGTATTTTGAAAGTGCTCGCTGTAGTTTTTGGCGTGTTCCTGCTCTATTATCTTTTTGACATCTTTCTGCTACTATTTTTTGTGATAATTTTGGGTTCTGCTCTATCGCCATTAGTAGACAGAATAAAAGCTAAGCTGAATATTCCCAGAATTATGGCAATCCTATTGATTTACCTGATGATTTTATTATTAGTCGGTATTGTAGCTTATACAATCATACCTTTGGCGGTTGACCAATTTGCAAATTTTAACCAAAAATTACCAAGTTATGCTCAAAAAATAACTTCAATATTTAGCTCTTTTTCTGAAGCGCCGCTGTCATCGACTAATTCTATCCAAGGTGCATCGAGCAGTTTGGGCAATGTGGCTAGTACCATCGTTAAGTCGGCATCCTCATTTTTTGGAGGTATTGCGACTGTATTTTATATACTTGTTTTAACCCTTTTCTTGCTTCTTGAAGAAGACGGAATTCGGAAATTTTTTGTATCTCTTCTTCCTATCAGTCAAAAAAGTTATATCCTTGAAGTAACCAAGAAATTGTCAGATAAAATGGGCTCATGGCTTATTGGTCAAATTTCTCTTATGTTGGTTATTGGTCTGGTCACAACACTTGGATTGTGGGCGATAGGGATTCCTTATGCGCTCACTCTTGGAATTATCGCCGGATTGCTCGAAGCGGTTCCAACTGTTGGGCCTATATTAGCAGCTATTCCAGCCGTATTAATTGCATATATGGATGCGCCGTGGAAGGCAGTTTTTGTTCTGGTCTTTGCTGTTGTTATTCAGCAACTTGAAAACCAATTTCTAGTTCCAAAAATTATGAACAAAGCCGTTGGAATATCTCCTTTTGTTATTCTTGTTGCATTGTTAATAGGAGGGCAACTTGCGGGCATAATGGGAGTGCTGATAGCGGTTCCGTCAGTAGCGGCTATTTCGGTTTTAGCAAAGGAATGGCCAAATATAAGAAAAAGGTTGTAGGATAGCTTTTAGATCATTAGGGATAAATTTCAAATATTATTTATGGAAAAAAAGATTACATACGAGATTTCGTGGACGAGTATATTTCGTATTATTGCAGTTGGCATCGCGCTGTTAATATTTTTTTATTTATATGACGTTTTTCTTATATTATTTACTGTAGTTATTTTGGTTTCTGCGTTAACACCAGTAGTTGCGTATCTCAGTAGAAAGCTCAAGATAGGTAGGATTTGGTCTATAACGATCATATTTGCCATTTTAGTTTTGCTAATAGGGACGACAATTTATTTAATTGTTCCGGTATTTTTTGAACAGTTACAGACTTTATTACAAAGGCTCCCAGATTATATTGGAAAATTTGGATTTTTAAAGAATTTTGATGGGAATGCCGCAAACAGTATTCAATCTGTTTCGGGAGCTATTAGCGGGGTTGCAAAAACATTTTTTGAAAGCGCGAGCAATGCATTTAGCGGTCTAGCGACTATTTTTGTCATACTTATTATGACACTCTTCTTATTACTCGAAGAAAATGGGATGCAGAAATTTGTTATTTCGATTTTGCCAATCAGCCAAAAAAATTATATTCTCGAAATAACAAATAAAATTTCTCAGAAAATGGGGCATTGGTTGATAGCGCAGATCGCTCTAATGTTTTTAATGGGCCTTATTAATGGGCTTGCTCTTTGGGCTGTTGGAGTACCATACGCGCTAATATTAGGAATATTGTCTGGAATTTTGGAGATAATTCCAATAGTTGGACCAATAATTGCGGCCATTCCAGCGGCGCTTATTGCATATATTGCTGCTCCATGGAAAGCTGTTTTTGTAGTAGTATTCGCTCTTATAATGCATCAACTTTCCAATCAATTCCTTGTACCAAAATTTATGCAAAAAGCTATCGGCTCTACGCCGTTTGTAATTATTATGGCTCTTCTTATCGGAGACAAATTAGGAGGGATGATTGGCGCTATAATAGCAGTTCCGGTCTTAGCGGTTTTCCAAGTAGTATCAGCTGAATGGCCGAATATTAGGAAGCGAATTTAGATTAACTTTTAGTGTTTTAGTGAAGTAGAAAATAGATTGCAATAATTACAAAAGGAATCTGGTAGAGAATGCCAAAAAAGGTCCCTTTTTTTGTGAATTGAATTTCGTCTTCGGCTGTCGCCCAGATATTCTCTGGGTGTGGATCAAACCAATGAACAGCGCGGTGAAATTTCAGGAAAAAGATTAATGGCTTAATATTAAAAACCCGAATAAAAAATTCGATCAAGTCGGGTAATGCACAGAAAAATCCTCCAAGAAAAGTCACAAGCCAAGTTGAGGCGCTATAACCACGAATTAAACCAATTGTTAAATAGAGAGCAAAAGCCAAAAGCGGATCCATCAAAACCAATAAGAGGGTTTTAACTTTCTTGAGGTGTTTATAACCATAATTCCAATGTGGAACCAGGTCCATAACAAAATGAAGCACAAAACCAAAAACAACCGCTAAAATAGGATTTCCGGTTGCTTTGCCAAGAGCAGCACCAGCAATGAAATGTGATGATATTACCATATCCTATATTATAGCCGAAAAGTTATTTTTTATTAAGCTTGATTTTTCTCGCAGATTTGCTATAATAATTAAAGTAGTTTCTCCAATAGGCGAAGTTTACCGCCTATTTTTATTTTTAATGGTTAAAATTAATATTATAACGAACCATACAAGGAGACAAAAATGGAAGACGAAATCACTAATGACGTTGCTGCTGATGATACAACAACTCCAGTAGTTACTGCAGATGATGCAGTTTCTACAGAAGAAGTTGCAGCTGACGCTGATGCAACAACGGAAGAAGCAACTGAAGAAGTTGCTCCTGAAGCGGAAGTTGCAGCAGAAGAGGTTGCAGATGTAGCACCTGAAGCTCCTGCAGCTGAGTAATTTTTTTAAAAAAATTATAACGATAAAAACGCTTTGAAAAGAGCGTTTTTATCGTTATAATAGGTAAAGGAGAGAATATATGCCGACACTTGCAACAAATAAAAAAGCACATAACGATTATTTTTTAACCGACAATATTGAAGTTGGGATAAAATTGACAGGTTCGGAAGTAAAATCAATCAAGGCAGGTAACGTTAGTTTAAAAGAAAGTTTTATCCATATCGAAGCGGATCCTTCTTCATTAAGACTACGAAGGGCAGGGCTTTTTATAAAAAACATGCATGTGGGGGCCTATAAACCGGCAAGAAACGAAGGCTATGACCCGATTCACAATAGAAAATTATTAGCCAATAAAAAAGAAATAGAATTTCTTTGGGGTAAAACTCAAAAGGAAGGATTAACCATAGTTCCGATAAGCATCTATACAAAAAACGGACTCATAAAAATGGAGATAGCGGTGGGAAAAGGCAAAAAGAAATGGGATAAAAGAGAGGCTCTCAAGAAAAGAGATCAAGAACGCGAGATTAGAAATAAACTATAATTTAGCTTAATAGATCTTATTATTCAGTTTCGGTAGGTTTTGCTTTAACTGTAATGTTCCAAGTGATTTTTGATCCCTTTATCCAGCCTAAACCTTCGATAACCGGCTGGAATGATTCTACATACGGCCCGGCTTCTATATCAGTATAATCGGAAGAGCTAATCGCTTTGTAGATGATAATAAATGCAGTAGTCTGACCAGGTTTCACGACGTCTTTTTCCATAATTACCCTATTTGAGCTTATCCATCTTGGCATCTCTTCCGGAGTGCATGCGCTCTCAGCCCCTGGTTCTAGAGTATCATTCACAATCTCATCATAGCAAGCCCCACCTTCTATTTCACCGCGGAAAGAAACTGCAAAATCAGATTCTCTATCGAGCGGGTCAGCAGTTCCTAAGTGGAGTGGATAGTCAGCATTTTTGTACCAAGCCGCCTTTCCTGTATTTTTCAAGGTTACTTTTAATTCGAAAATATCTCCTTGAGTAACTTTTGGTACAGTCGATTTGCTTACAACGCTGTATGCATAATCCTTAATATTTCTATCAGCATTATATTTAGTCCCTGTCGAAGTAGTATTATTAACATTATTAGGAGTATTTTCTACTTCCGGAGTCTGTCCTCCCAATACCTCCTCAATATAACGAGTGAATTCTTCTCCGGTGATTGCGCCATCTCCATTATCATCAAATCGATAAAATATATCATTTGATTCTGCTACTTTGCTAGGGGTTTGGGTTTGGTTTGTAATAGGGAAAACTGCGCCGGCATTTTTTATGGAAATCTTCCAGCTGACTTGACTGCTGGAGCTAAAATATGTTGTAGAATTAGAAAATGGTTGAAAGGATTCTGTGTATGTTCCGTTTTCGATATCTATTGGCGCTGTAATCCAAAAACCAAAAGAAGCGGTTTCCCCTGGTTTTACCGGAGAGCTATCCATCATAGTCTTACTTTCATCTATCCACTTGGTATAATCCAAATTACAAGCTGTATTCTCTATATCTTCCGATGATTCTCCCGCCATTGCATCCAATTCTTCTTCATCGGTTTGGCTGGTTTCAACACACCCGGATTGATCCGGGCGAAAGACAGAATCTCTGCCGATAGGATTTGCTGTCGAAAGAGCTACTTTATCGCTATCCCAGGTTGCCGTACCGGTATTTTTATATTTCACCCAAAGAATCACTGATTGACCCGGGGAAAGCTCGGCATCGGCAGATTTACTTACGAGTTGCGCAGCATATGCGGTTGTTGTCGCGTGAGCGCGAATAACCGGTATGAAAACAAAAAAAGACAGCAATATAAAAGATAGAGTAGCTGTCATGAAAAGCTTTGGATGAAACATATAACCTCCTGTGGGGAGTTTATTTTTATTTGTTTTCATTCTACAATAAAATAGTTTCTTTGAGAACAGTGCTTTTAGCTTAAGAAAACCCAAATGCCGAGACCGACCAGGATGATTCCCGCGATAAGGTGTAAAGCCCGAATATTTCTCTGTTTCCAGCTTTCTGCTTTTTCAATATTGACGAATCCGAAATATGTTCCAAATAATATTGCCAAAAGTGGCGCGACGAATATTAGGTTGTAATATACCAGAATTGGAGCAATTAAAATCTTACTCATGCCGTTGTTTTGCAAAACTCCAAGAGTGAATATGTACGGCCCACCAGTACAAGGAAGTTCAAAAAAAGTAATTAAAGCTCCGGTAATAAGGGCAACCGGCCATGAAGTAGCGCGAGCAATAATCAGAGACATTTTTGGTCTCCATCTGCGAGGAATCTCCATCAAGAATCCACCACCACCGTACCATATGAAATCTTTAACATTGAGTAGCCCCATAATTATTCCAAATGCCCCCACGATTTTGTGGAATATTTCAGGGTTTATCCATTTATTTGCTCCAATAGCATAAAATATTCCAACGCCAAAAAGGAAGTATGTAATATAAATTCCGATTATAAAAGCAAGTCCCGCAAAAAATAATTTTCTCCTGCTATTAAAAAATAATAACGCAGAAAGCAATAACAATAAAACCGCAATCGCGCAGGGATTTATAGAATCAACAAAAGCATTTCCTGTGATTACCCAGAAAGTTGGGGCAGTAGGTTTCAAACAATCAAGATTTTGGATCGTGCATTTCTCTACTGCACCAGCTACATTTGGAATGACAGCCAACAGAAATGCTACTAAACTATAGACCAAGTTTTTGAATAAACTCTTTTTCATAAAATCAACTTTAACATAAATTGAAACATATTCCAAGAACAAAGTAGGGGGCGGGTTAATAAACCCGCCCCCTACATATTTGATTTTCTTTAGAATTGTACTTTTACCGCTTCTCTCTCAACTGCAGCAGCCTCGAATAATTGCTTGTCGGTTTTAAATCCTAACATTCCAGCAAAAATAGTTTCTGGGAATCTGTGGATTTTGATATTGAAATCACGAACATTTGCATTATAAAATCTGCGGGATGCTTCGATCTTATTCTCTGTATCAGTTAGTTCAGTCTGCAGATTTAAAAAGTTCTCGTTTGCTTTTAATTCTGGATAGTTTTCAGCAACAGCAAAGAGCGATTTCAAGGTATTGCTAAGCATATTTTCCGCTTCAGCTTTTTCTGCCATTCCCTGCGCCTGCATAGCTTGGCTTCTTGCCTTTGTTACTGCCTCGAAAACACCTGCTTCGTGTTTTGCATAACCCTTTACAGACTCAACCAAGTTTGGTATCAGATCATACCTTCTTTTTGTTTGAACATCGATGTCAGAAAAAGCCTCATTACATCTGACATTTAAAGAAACCAGTCCGTTATAAAGGGCGATAACCCAAATTATAAGGACTAACAGCAATCCACCGACAATGTAGATTATTGTCATAGAAAAACCTCCGTGCTCTTTACATAAAAGAGCTTTTTAATATTTTAATAATTATGGCAATTATAACATAAATTTATTTTTCAATAAACATTTTATTTTTCTGAATAAAATGGTAGAATGGTAAAAACAATTAATCAAGAAAACAAGAAATCAAAAAAATAGTAAATAACAAATTTATGAAGAAAATCGTTGCTTCTCTCGTGCTTTTTGCGGTTCTACTGATACCGCTTTCAGTTGGTGCTGTCAGCTCAGTTGACGAAGTCAACGCAGATATATCAACTGATCCGATAAATCTGGAAAATATTGGTGTAGATACGAAAACTACTACACCGGGCGTTTTAAACAGGGATCAAATATATGATTGGTACATAAAAGACTTTCAAACAGATATTACAGTAAATAAGGACTCTTCTCTCGATATTACGGAGAAAATAGTCGCTGATTGCGGGGATTTGCCAAATAAACATGGCATTTTTCGGGTTCTCCCAACTTTTTATAGTCCCAAAAAAGGCGAGAAGGTAGAGGCTTATATTGATTTGATAAGTATTACTGATTTTAATGGGAAGCCATACAACTACTCAACTACCAATGACAAAAAATATGAGACTGTGACCTGGAAAATCGGTGATGCTGACAAAACAGTAACGGGTGTGAATAATTATCAGATAAAATATCATGTTCGGAATACTATCCGTTTTGATAACCCAGCTTTTGATGAATTTTATTGGAATGTAAATGGTGCATTTTGGGATATTGAGATTGATCATTTTCTTGCAAAAGTTATTTTTCCTTCTGAAATTAACGAAAAAAACGTTTTAGAAATAAATAAATACGAGGGTTCTTATGGCAGTAAAGATATTGGCTTATCTGATTATAAATGGGTCGCTCCTAATATAATTCAGGTTGAAAGCAAAAAAACATTGGAAGCTGAACAAGGTATTACTCTATCTGTAGCTTTCCCAAAAAACATCATTTCTCCACCAGTTTTAACTTTTTGGGAACAATATGGCGATCTGATATTTGGCTTAATAATACTATTCTTTCCGGTATTCGTTTTTATCATTTGTTTCCGGCTTTGGTGGAGATACGGTCGCGATCCAAAATTACATAAATCTATAACCCCCGAGTTTGCTGTTCCAAATGATCTTACGCCAATGGAGCTTGGTGCCTTTCTAAAGAATGCCGAGCTGCCGACTTCTAGTATTTCTGCTGAGATAGTAAATTTAGCGGTAAAGGGTATTATTAAAATTGAAGAGATCCCTAAAAAAGGTATATTTAGCAGTGCCGATACAAAACTAATAATAGTTGGTTCTGAGCAAAAAGTTTCAAAAATAACCGAAGAAGATCAGCTACTTTTGGCAAGCCTTTTTGGTGTTACCACTGAAGGAGCTGAACTTTTGGTCTCATCTCTTAAAGACAAGTTTTATAAAAAACTTCCAGCTATAAAAAACGCGGTAAAAGACAAACAGATCAAGGCAGGGCTTTTTTCTGAGAAGGGGTTTTCAATGAGAGACGTGATGCTGGTTATTGGTATTCTTGCTGGCATGGGATCATTTTTTCTATTTTCTTTTTCGTCTGCAATTGCAGTTTCAGGCTTGGTAAGCGCATTTTTTATGATTATTTTTGCGGTTTTTATGCCCAGACGCACGGACGAAGGTGCGGATCTTCTATGGAGAATACGCGGGTTTGAGCTCTATATGAAAACAGCCGAGAAATATCGCCAGAAATATAATGAAAAAGAAAATATTTTTGAAAGATTTCTTCCTTATGCGATGGTGTTCGGGATTGTAGATCTTTGGACGCGTAAAATGAAAGAGATTTATGGAGAAAACTATTTTGATAACTACCACCCAGTCTGGTATGTTGGGGCATTCAATCTTGATAATGGTATTTTCAATGTAGATAGTTTTACCAACCAACTCAATTCAATCAGCAGTTCAATGTCTTCTTCAATGAGTTCTTCGCCTTCTTCTTCGGGTTCCGGTGGCGGTGGTTTCTCCGGTGGCGGTGGCGGTGGCGGTGGAGGAGGGGGTTGGTAAAATATTGTAGATCCCATAAAAAGATTAGTATTCAATAAAATGTTCGTGCAAGTGATTTTTCTAAGGTTATCTTACGCTAATGTACCTGATCAAGATGAAGTTCTCACTAAATTTTACAAAAAGTTCAAATTTTAAAAACAAAAATGATTAAGCAAATTCACAAAATCAGCAAGATACTATTTCTCATCTATATCATATTTTTTTCTGTTTTAGCTATGGCTCTAAACACCAATCCTACGCCGCTAAGCTTTTTTATGGTATCGCTTAGTACTCTGATTTTTGTTGCTTTGGTTTGGATCGACGCTTTTCGCGTTTTGGGAAAACTAAGAGCCGTCTGGTTTATAGTACTTTGCGTTTTGATTAGTTTTACTTCAGAATACTTAGGCGTAAATTTTGGCGGAGTTTTTGGCGGTTCCTATCACTATAATGTGCTGATGCGTCCGATGCTCGGTGGGGTTCCCTTGATTGTGATCGCTATGTGGACGGCAGTAGTTTATGTCTGCTATCGGATAGCTGTTATCATTGCTGACAAGAAAATGGTTTTTCGCAATATTTATGAAAGAATCGCAGAATACCTCGCTGTTGCACTATTTGCGGCGCTGGCTGCTGTTTGCTGGGATCTGGTTTGGGATCCACTGGCAGTAAACACAGGTTCTTGGTTTTGGCATAATCCTGGTCCATATTTTGGGATTCCGACGCTTAATTTTGTCGGCTGGATTATCGTGGTTTTCTTTTCTTGTTTCATATTTGAATTGTTTTTTCCTTCCAAGAAAAATGATGTTAAAGATATTGAAATACCCTTTTTGGGGTACTTATATCTTTTGATTTCAACTGTGGTTTTATCACTGAAACTATCCTTGCCTCATTTCGCTCTAATTGCCGTTATTTTGATGTTACCCTATCTATTGGTGATTATTTTGAAAGAGCTGAAAAATAAATAGTGGCTGTTGACTAAATATACGGTTAGTTGTATACTAATAGAGTTAGTTCGCGACAATAATTCAGGAAGATATTAGTTCCGCAGGAGCGGAACGAAATTATTAGAAATTGGAGAAATTGTAATTTCCCTTAATTTCCTCTAATTTCTTTTTAATTTACTGTTAATTATTAGAAACAACTGAATAATAGAATTAGAAAAAACATTTTATGGAGATTAGGAATATTGCAATAATTGCCCATGTTGATCATGGCAAAACAGTTTTGACCGATGCTTTGATGCGCCAGACAGGAATGGCGCAAGAAGGCGAAAGCATGGACTCTAACGCTCTTGAGAGAGAGCGCGGTATTACTATTTACTCAAAAAATACTTCAGTATTCTATAAAGGAACCAAAATTAATATTGTAGATACACCCGGACACGCGGATTTCGGTTCAGAAGTAGAACGCGTTTTGCGTTCAATTGACTCAGTCCTGCTCGTTGTTGATGCGCAGGAAGGACCCATGCCTCAAACCAAGTTTGTTCTAAAAAAATCTTTAGAGCTTGGACTCAAGCCAATCGTAGTGATAAATAAAATTGATAAACCGGCGGCACGTCCTGAAATCGTTCAGGAATTAGTTTTTGAGCTCTTTCTTGACCTTGGTGCTACTGACGAACAGCTGGATTTCGAGACAGTATATGCAATCGGAAGAGAAGGAATTGCAAAATTAAAGCTTGATGATAACACTACCGATCTGACGCCGCTGCTCGATACGATTCTGCGCGTGGTTCCACCTGCCGAATCAGATATTACTGCGCCTCTAAGATTTCAGCCATTTAATCTTGCTTATGACAATTTCTTGGGGCGCTTAGCAGTTGGTCGGATTCATGAAGGTACTATGAAAGCGGCTTCAAACGTAATAGTTAAAAAAACTACTGGAGAAACTCGCAACGCGAAAATCACTAAACTTTTCACATTTGAAGGCATCAGCAGAAAAGAAGTTGCCGAAGCTGTCGGAGGTGATATTGTGATGATTGCCGGAATTCCTGATATTTATATCGGGGAAACTATTTGTGTAGACGCTGATCAAGAGGCGTTGCCGGAAATAAAAATTGACGAACCGACGATTTCTCTAGATTTCTTGGTTAATAATTCCCCATTTGCAGGACGTGAAGGAAAGTTCGTAACAAATAGACAGATAAAAGAACGTCTTGAAAAAGAGCTTGAAATAAATGTGGGTCTAAAAGTAGATTTTTCCAAAAATGATTCATACAAAGTTTTCGGACGCGGGGAACTACACATTGGGATATTGCTGGAAAATATGAGACGTGAGAATTATGAAGTTCAAATTTCTCAACCGCAAGTAATTATAAAAGAGGAAGATGGAAAGAAACTGGAGCCTTTTGAAGAGGTTACGATTAATATTCCTGACGATGTTACCGGTACAGTAATTGCAAAATTAAATAAACGCAAAGGCAAGATGTTAGAAATGGTGCCGGAAGGCGGCCATACCCGAATTATTTATGAAATACCAACACGAGGTCTGCTTGGCTATCGCGGGGAATTTATTGTTGATACAAAAGGGGAAGGAATACTTTACTCACGCGTTATCGGTTTCAAAGAACATGTTGGCGAAATAGAGAAAAACGAGCTTGGTTCAATGGTATCAATGGCAACCGGAAAAGCGCTTGGATTCGCTCTCTGGAATTTACAAGAACGCGGCGAACTATATATTGACGCAAATACCGAAGTATATGAGGGTATGGTTATCGGAAATTGCGCGAAAGGAAACGATATGACGGTTAACCCTACGAAAGGCAAGCAGCTGACTAATACCAGAGCAGCTGGAAGTGACGAAGCAATCAGATTAGTTCCACCTTTGAGGCTAAATCTTGAACGCGGTATGGAAATCATGAATAGTGACGAATATCTGGAAATAACCCCAAAATCAATACGACTGCGCAAAAAATATCTCACTGAAATCGATCGAAATAGAGCTAGAAGAAAATAAAAAATAGCCCTCCAAATCGGAGGACTATTTTTTATATCAACTGCTTTGATTATTCTTTTTTCATCATGGTAGCTGATCCGATCATCCAAAGCGCTGCAAGGCCGACTAAAGCATAAATGATTCTAGCAATCAGTCCGGTCATTCCGCCAAAGATGGCTGCTACCAAATCCCATTGGAAAAATCCAACTAAGCCCCAGTTGAGCGCACCGATGATTACTAACACGAAAGCTACCCAGTCTACGGTGTTCATTTTTTTCATTTTTTTGTCCCCGATTTTATCGAGTCCTCCTTATTATTAATATTACTTATATACTCAAAATATACTAATATTAATAAATCGTACCTACAATATACTTGAGATATAGGAAATGTCAAGCCCTCTAGTTCTTTTTTACGTTTTGCGCAATCTTAGTTACCATACTGTGGAAATCAAACATTTGTTGCTCGCCGATACAATCTCCCCTTCTTTTTATTTCTCTCCTCCAAAAAATTTTTTAATCTCGCTGACGGTATTCATGAATTGATTTGGGAAAATTATTGTGGAATTTTTCTCAACGGCAATCTCAGAAAGGACTTGCAAATTCCTTAACTGCAAAGCTATAGGATGCTTGGAAATGATATCTGAGGCTTCACCAAGTTTATCAGCAGCCAACAATTCTCCTTCAGCAGAAATAATCTTGGCTCTTTTTTCTCTTTCAGCTTCTGCTTCTTTAGCCATCGCTCTTTGCATCCCCTCTGGCAGCTGAATATCTTTGATCTCGACTGTAGTCACAACCACGCCCCATGGTTCGGTATGGGTATCGATTATTTCACTAATTTGAGCATTGATTTTTGCTGTTTCTGACAATATTTCATCAAGGCGAAACTGGCCAACAATATTTCTGACGGTAGTTTGGGATATTTGATTTACGGCACTAGCTACATCCTGAATAGCCACGATTGATTTGGTTGCATCTGTAACCTTGAAATAAGCTACGGCTGCTACATCTATGGAAACATTATCTTTAGTAATTATTTTTTGAGATGGGATAGGCATGGTCACTATTCTCAAAGACACTTTTTGTATTCTCTCAAAAATAGGCCAAACCCATTGGAGCCCAGGACTTTTTTCTCCGGTAACTCGTCCCAAAAGAAAAATAACGCCCTTTTCATATTGCTGGACTACTTTGATCGAAGCGCAGATAACTATAAAAACAAAAATTCCTAAGTACAAAAGAAATGTTTCCATATTTTTTAACAATTATTAATAATTGAGCTTATTATAACAAAAAAATAAAAATAAAACAGCCCCGGTTGACGGGGCTGGCAATTACTGATTTACTTTGCAATATTCAGCATGAAATGAGGATTGTGTTATCGCATATTCGGTTCGGAACTCACGCTCCTGTTAGAAAATCACGGATTTGCCGGAGATACTCTGTGGCCTTTTCGTAACCCCAGGCGTGAATGTAGTCATTGTCTTTGGTGACATCTTCTTTAGTAAAAAGCTTTTCCAGATTAAGCTTGGCGCCATTCTTGATTATTGAAGAACAGTCAATATTGATGACTCTTTTTCTCCAACCGATCTTGACAATGCCAAGCTCAGTGCTTATCTCAAACCACGGATCGCAGTAGCTACAACTGCAATATTCATTGCGGACGACTGTCATCTCAATGTTGCCGAAGCCTGCTTCCTCGAAAACCTCGCGGAAACAATTTTCATAAAAGCGATGAAGATTTTGTCTGTTGCAGGCGTGGTGGTAAAATGTCAGTACATTGAAAAAACCTTCATCTGTTGGTCGGATTATGTAATCATCATCAATCTCGTCTTTTTTTGAAGCCCAGCCGTCTTCGTTTTTTACAATGTTCTTTTGCCACTCATCTTCTGGATCCGGATATTTCAAGGAAAGGTCAATAAAACGGTCATTCCTGATAAGTCTATCCTCCTGCATGTAGTAAATAGCATCAGTGCGCTTGGCGAAAATAAATCTCACGGTGCCAAGTTTCTGGCCAGTGAGGTTTCCCAATGGGATTGTCTGGTAGTCGTAACGAACTATGGTATCATAGCAATTGCTGATATCCCAGCCTTTTTGGCATTCCGGGCAGATGACTTTGGTGGATGGTAAACCGTAGTTAGAGGAAAAACTATAATAAGGTTGTCTTTCATTACCCTCGAATTTTTCTTTTATAAAGGATCGGAACTCATCCGATGTCATCATATTTGGTGTATCTGGAAAATGTTCTGCGGCAATGAAGCCATCTGCCTGAAAGCAATTGCCGCAGGAATCAAGGAAATAACGACCACAAAGCACAATAAATTCGTTCAGTTGTTCACCTTTTTCATAGCCAGCTTCATGTCTCTCATCAACAAGCCTTAAGAACGCTTCAAGTGTAACTAACGCTTTTAAGATGCCTGCCTTTGTATCGTATTCAGGCCGTCCCGTTTCATCATACTTTTCTGGTTTACCAATACGAAATTTCGTCATTTTACTTCCCCCTTGTAAACAAGTTTTTAATAGTGCGGTTTGTTTATAGATGACTCATAGTCATCTATAATATTTATATCACGAAACAATGACTTATTCAAGCCACTTTTATTAAATAGATTTTTATGTTACAATATAATTGTAGGTACACACCGCGTGTGCTCAGTAAAAGGGCGCATAGCAATGCGCCCCTAAAGAACTGCAACGAGGGCCTGTACAGGTTTCGCCAAGAAGATCCTTAAAAAAGTGGATGCAAGTAGAGTGACGTTTGTAACCTCTTAAATCTAACCAAACAAAAATACGAGCAAAAGTTAATTTTGCCCCTGCTATGGCGTAATTACGCGTAAGCAGCATCGGTCTGCGCTTTGCCTAAGGGCGTAAAATCGGTGTCACTACTTTAGGTCGCTCGCCAGTAGATATCCTTTTGTAATGGCGCTAAGACACTAAGGGTGGGATAGAATAATTTCGTTCTGATTTTTACCTCTATCCGACACTTTAATCGGAACTAAACTTGTAGATACTGCTTTTTTAACTTTTTGCACGGCGGTTCGATTCCGCCCAGGTCCATTGATGAAAAATAATAGCTTATTTAAGCTACTTTTTTAGTAGTAAATCGCTGTAAGAACCTGCTATTAGGTCTTTCTTTTTTATATCAAAAAATTGTAGGTATTCTTTTATTTGCTCTCGCAATTTTTTTAACTGGCTTTCTTTTTCTCCTCTAACTTCGATTTCTATGAATTTCCCTAATCCGACGACATTATCTATGTGAAACCTGATATTATCTAAAATATAGATTTCTCTTTGCTTTTTTACTATCACTTTTACTCCCAGAGCTTTTTTAAGACTGGGAATAACATTGGACTTTTTATCTATTATAGAAACAAGAAAATCACTTCTTTTAGGTGAGCTTTTATTCTCTCTATTATACTGGATTAGAATATCATCAATATCTCCAACTCTGGTTTTTAGTCTACCACTCTTTACATTGAAATAAACATCTTCCATATTAAATTTACCAAGAAACTTTGCTTTTTTTAGCTTTAATATCTTTCTGATTTTTTCTTGGTTTTCGCAGCGAGCTTTTATTTCAATGTCTAATCCTGTTTTTTGTAATTTTATGTCCATATTATTTAATTTTTTTTAATAAGTTTTTTGAATTATCTACTTCGCCAAAATTATTCTTAAAATTATCCAAAGCAAATTTATGGAAGTCTTTATTTCTGGAAGCAACAAGGTTGCTCAGAACCACAACATTATATCCTCGAGCAACCCCTGACCTTGCTGTTGAGTCAACACATACCGAGGTTGAAATTCCTGCGATTAAAATGTTTTTTACCTTGTCTTTTTTAAGAAAGAAATCCAGCTTTGTATTATAAAAACCATCGTGTGTCTTTTTTATTATAATTCTATCTGCTTTTTCTTCTGGTAAGCAAGGCTCTGTGCCCTTGCTTCCGCTTAAACAAAACACACACTTATCACCTTTGATAACAAAGTCATCATAGTTTGAAAGAATAAAATATATTGGTATATTTTTATCTCTAAACTGTTTGATTGCTTTATTTATCTTTTTTGCCAATGCAAAATTATGCTCTATTGGATAACCTAATTTGTTATATGCAGAACCTTTGGTGCAGAAATCTTTTTGAATATCAATAACAATTAAAGCTGTATTTTTTGAGTTCATTAGGGTCTATTTTATCATAACAGAGTGATATTTTCAACAATTTACCAACAAACTTTGTATTTGTGATAACATTAAATCAGGATATTTGATATTCTCAATCCACTCCCCAGTTCGAAAATCATCCCACGAGCTCCATTGAAGTTTTTGTGGCTTTAATAAGCCGTTATTTCAGGTTAGTTGTAATTTAGACAGATTTCTAAAAAAGTGTTATAATTGATACCAATAATAATAAATAATGATTAGGAGGCAAAAATGAAAAAAATAGTTATATCTTTGGTTGTGGTTTTTTCTTTAGCTTTTGCATCGCAAGCTTTGGCGGCTAATACAGGCGCTGGCCAACAAGGTGTTCACGAACCGGGAACGGGTATTGCTAATCCGGAAGTCAAAGAAGAGGGTCAAGGAACCGGTCAGGGGTTGACCAATCAATCCGAGAGTCAGACACAAAGCCAAACTCAAAATCAAGGAGAGGATAGCCAGATCCAAAATCAAGTTCAAAATCAAGCCCAGACAGAAACCAAGAGCAATGCTTCAGAGATGGGGGTTCAGAGAAGAAGTAGGGTTGCAACTGCAGTGCAAGAAATGTTGCAAATTGCAGATAGAAATGGTGGTATAGGTCAGCAAGTAAGAGAAATTGCCCAAGCTCAAAACCAAGAATTTGAAGATGCTGAAGCAAGCCTAACTCGTGCTCAAGAAAGAACTGGATTTGTAAAGTTTTTCATCGGCCCAAACTATGGCAAAATCTATGATGCTGAAAAAAGAATGGAAAGAGTTCAGGAGAGAATCCAAGAACTAATTCAATTAAAAACTCAACTATCTAACTCAGGTGATCAGCAACTATTACAACAACATATCCAAAATCTGGAACAGGTAAAAACCGAATTGCAAAATAAATTACAAGAGGAGCAAAAAGGATTTAGTTTGTTTGGCTGGGCATTCAGATTGTTTGCGAAATAAGAAAATAGAGTATTACAAAAGACCGCTCAAAGGAGCGGTTTTTTAATTGTAAACAAAGTCATTGACTTGTTTGGGTATTGGGTATATACTCATAATATAGTTATGCATAATTATGCAAAATGGTCGATAACATCACTAAAATTAAGGAGAATTATATGCCAAAATTAGATGGAACTGGGCCCCAAGGAGCAGGTCCCCTTACTGGCCGTGGGTGCGGAAAATGTAATGGTGCTCAACGAACAGGCATGGGCAGAGGGCTTGGTTGCAGAGGTGGCAGGAGAGGGTTCGGACGTATGGCGGTTGGTCTATCGCCAGTAGAAACAAGGAAAGCTCTGAAAATAGAGAAGGAACTCTTAAAACAAGAATTGGAAGCTGTTGAAAAAGGATTGAAAGCCCAAAAATAAAAGAAGGCGCTCACCCCCGCTCTTTTTGTAAAGGGCGGGGACACCTTCTTTTATAGATTTTATTTTATCAAAAAATGCTATAATAATCAAAATGAGACCACGACTTTGCAGAAAAATTAGATTTAATCCTAAAACTACTTATTTCAAACCGCAGGGAATACCCATGCGAGATTTAGAAGTAGTAGTTTTAACTTTGGAAGAAGTAGAGGCCTTAAGATTAAAAAACATTGAAAAGTTAAGTCAAACGGAATGTGCGAAAAAGATGAAAACCTCCCAAAGCACATTTCAAAGAATTTTAGCTTCAGCCTACAATAAGGTTTCAAAAGCTATTATTGAGGGTAAGGCCATAGAAATAAATAATAACAATAAAGAAGGAATATTTTATGAAAAAAATTAAAATAAACGCCTTGGTGGATATTTTTGCTTTCGTTGCCGGTTTGATAGTTGCAAAATCGGGACTCGTTTTATGGTTTATATTGCCATCTGGGTCAGGTGGAGGATTTCAAGGAGGAAAAGGAGGTGGTGTTGAAAAATCATTTTTCTTTTTATCAAGACACGAATGGCAGACAATTCATAATTGGGTTGGTTTGATTTTGATTATTTTAATTTTACTACATCTAATACTCCACTGGTCATACATAAAAAATATAAATAAAATTTTACTTAAGAATAAGGAGGACTAATGAAAAAGTTAATTTGGGTTCAGTTTTTTGTTTTGTTGGCAGGCGCATTATTTGCCTGGACAAATTTCACAATCGAATTAGTTGACTATCTTAATAAGCGCGCTTGTTCTACGGGTTGCGCAGTTGGTGTGGTAAATCCATTTCTCACACCTTGTTTTTATGGAGCAATCGTATTTACCATAGCTTTTGTTTTAAGCGCAGTAATTGTAAAAAAAATCCAATAGCAATAAATAATGCCTTATTTTCTCTACATTCTCCTTTGCAAAAATAACAAGCTCTACACCGGGATTGCGGTTGATGTTGAAAAGCGTTTTGAATTACATAAATCAGGGAAAGGTGCAAAATATACGCAAAGAAATAAACCGATAAAAGTCGTTTATACGCAGAAGTTTAAGACAAGATCGATGGCTTTAAAACGTGAAGCCGAAATTAAGAGTATGAAAAAGCAGGAGAAGGAGGGCTTAGTTGGTTTGTAAAGCTTCATTTTATCTCTTTCAAGTAATCTTTTAATTTCTTTCCCAGATCTTCTCGTTTCAGAGTATAGTCAATAGTGGCTTTGATCCAACCCCATTTATCGCCTGTATCATAGCGTTTACCTTCGAATTTATAGCCATAAATTGAACCGCCTTTTTCAATATATCTGCGAAACCCATCAATAAGACGAATTTCTTCGCCTTCTTTTTTCTCAATCTCTTTCAGGCACTCTAAGACTTCAGGGGTTACGATATATTTTCCCACAATCCCAAGGTTGCTTGGCGCATCTCCTTGCTTTGGTTTTTCTACCAATCCCTTAATTTTATAAATATTTCCATCACTGCTTTCTGGATCAATAACTCCGTAGGATGAAATATTTTCGGCAGGCACTTCTTCAACGCAAATCACAGGAGATCTGGTTTTCTCAAATACCTTCATCATTTGCGCTAACGCTGGTTTTTCTGAATCGATAATATCATCGCCAAATAAAACGGCGATTGGTTCATCACCAACCAGATGGGCGGCGCAGAGAATCGCATGGCCGTCGCCCAGCGGCATCGGCTGGCGGACATAGGCAATTTTTGCGAGATTTGGAATAGCGCGGACTTCAGCAAGCAGGCCCTCTTTTCCTTTCTCCACGAGATTGCTTTCCAGCTCAATACTATAGTCAAAATAATCTTCAATACTTCTTTTGCCACGACCAGTCACAATAATAATTTCCTCGATACCGGAATTTACCGCTTCTTCCACTAGATAGTGGAGGATTGGTTTATCAACAATCGGCAGCATTTCTTTTGGTTGCGCTTTTGTAATCGGTAGAAATCTCGTACCCAGCCCTGCGACTGGGAGAATCGCTTTAATGATTTTCAAGTTTTTACTTTAATTATATTATAGAGAAAAGCCTGTTCCGATTATTCTCGAGGGATTTCAGTACAATGGGCGGTACAAGGATTGAACTTGTGGCCTTTCGCACGTCAAGCGAACGCTCTACCACTGAGCTAACCGCCCATGTCAGGATTTATTTTATCATACAGATGTATATTTCTCAACCAAAAAACTCGGGTGTCACCGAGTTTTTTGGTTGTCTATTTTCTTTTTGCTATTTTCTTTTTTGTAGTTTTGCATCCACAATTGCAATTTACCCTCCCGCATTTTTTGCAGATACATTTTTTTGCGGCAGGCTTCTTTGCTGTTTTAGCAACTTGCTTTGCTGTTTTAGCTACGCCTTTTCCAAACTTTGTTGCAGCGCGGCTTACATCTCTAAACTGTTTTTTTACTTCTTTATCTTGGAATCTTTCCGCAAAAGTTTTTGCGGCTGAAACTACATTTTCTCCAAGTTTTTGTGTTTCAGATTTTAGTTTTGAGTCTTTAAATATTGATGCGACTGCTTCACCAAACTCACTAAAAACGCTTCCCAAGTCCTTGGCAGTTTTTTCAATATACACACTCTTCTTTTTTGCCATTTTTGTTTTTATTTAATAATATTTTTCTTAATTATAGCACTATTATTTTTTTGTGAAAGGTTGTTTTGTTAAAATTAAAAAGGGGTACACGCAATGTGCCCCTAAAAGATATTCTATGTTTCGTTTTTTCATAACACTATTTTTATTAAGTTTCCGCGACCAAGTTTTTTGCGATTGCGACCAGAGATTCATAAAGTTCGGTACGGTTTTTTTTACCTACATCACATTTGCAGTTCAAACCATTCTCTCCAAGGGTAACTTTATAGTTTAAGGTATTATATCTTTCGACGTTTACCCTTATTGGTTTTTTTCCTGAAAATCCATGGGAATTTCCGAGGAAATTTTCGATTTCCTCGAATGGAACCCAAAAAGTTATTTTTGCTGTAGAATCGATAACATGAAAGTTTATCATTTTTTCTACCTCATTTATTAATGTCCACCAAATTCGTGGCAATTATATTTTAGCATATCTTAGAGAAAAATTGCAAATTTAGCACAAATGAAAACCCGCGAAGTAATCATCGCGGGTTTTGGAGTGAACAGAATTAATTGTTGCTAGTTTTATTTCCCATATCTGGCGGAAAATCGATAGTGCTGAACATATCCTCTACATTTGGAATATTCCGGAGAGCCGAATCTCTTTCCGATTCTGTCATTTTCCCAGAATTGAAGAACCTCTCAACTACAAGTCTGAAATTCTCATCTTTTACTATGAGCTCAGTTTCGCCCTTCGGCAGAATAATTACTTCTTCGGTGACATGGCCGCATTGTTCGTGGTTGGCGTTAAAAACCTTTATTTCCACCGTTGCCGTTATTTTGAGATCGTTTATCTCAGCATCAAGTACTACATCCGGGAATATAACCCTCCCATCTCCATCGGCTTGGGATTTAATCGTTTCGCTCGGTAGTAGCGTGAGGTGGTCGACTCTTGATCCTTTGATAACAGGGAGAAAAACTCCCAGAGTGAAATAAACCGAGTGTAGAATCGAATCTCCCTCAATCAGAGCTGAAGGGTTCATCAGTTCAAAATCCAACGGCAAATCGAGAGGAAGGACAAAGGTACCTGTGCTGTTGGGTTTTCTAGTGATTTCTATATAGGGATCAAAAGATTTGCAAATGGGGGAATATTTCAGTCCTCCACCGCCTGTTCCATCTTCTTCATTAATGGCGATGCGGAATATCTTATGTACTTTGTTCTTGGAAGTGCTTTTAATGAAACGCTGAACGGTTGATTCATCGACCTCATCAAAATAGCGGCTGCCTTCCACCCTTTTCGCTATCGATCTTATTACTGCAAAAAGAGCTTCTCTTTTGATGTCTCTCCAGCGTTTGGCTGGAGAAAATGCTTCTTTTTTTGATACGATATCAATAAATCGGTCAAAAACATGGCGGAATACCCTTCGCACTTCCGGTTTTCTATTTCCCGGATCGAGTGCTTGAGCGATATGGCCGCATTCAATGGGCGTTATCTTTTCCCAAATGGCTGGGTTATTGGGCAGGTAACCATTCATGTCAGTATTGCCTTTACGCAGCTTCATCACTTCGACTACATGTTTTACCACGTAGTAGTAAAGTACCATTCTTCCTTTCATTTCCGGAAGAAGGGTTGCGGATACAATTGAATCAAAAATCCGTCTGTCCGGTTTTTCTGGTGCAGTAGTCGCATTAGGATCGTTATCCAAAAGCAACTTGCATAAAGCTGGGGTTGAGATTGTCGGGACAATCTTATCAATCTTTTCAAGATTCGCAAAAAGTTGAGCGATTTTTTTATCATCTCCTATTTTGTTAACGAACATTGCGTATTCCTCCTTTTCTTTTCTGTTTTTTTGTTAATCTAACTCTAACATATAAAAATAGGTTTGTCAACAATATTTGGAAAAAATCGTTAAATTTAGGCAAATAAAAGCCACGTATTTAAAACATACATGGTTGTAATTAATTTCCCCCCTTGTTTTTTAATTTTCGCTTGGCCTATAGCAACTATATTTTAGCATAGATTACAGGAAAAACGCAAATATCTGTAGGGGCGAACCCCCGTGTTCGCCCAAAAAAACAGGGCAGACACAGGGGTCTGCCCCTACGAATAAATATTATTCGTATCTCAAAGCTTCGATTGGGTTTTTCTTAGACGCCGAGTAGGCTGGATAGATTCCAAAGACTACACCGATGAAAGCTGAGACGCCGATTCCCATGAGAGCTGCGGAAATCGGGAAGGAAAAAGCCCAATTTGAAGACAGTGCTTGCGATAATCCAATCGAGGCCACGTATGAAAACAGCGATCCAAAGAGTATTCCGAGCAACCCTCCGGCAAGCGTGAGATATATCGCCTCAAAAAGAAATTGATTAAGAATATCAGAATTTGTAGCTCCCAAAGCTTTGCGCAAACCTATCTCTTTCGTTCTTTCTGTTACTGAAATGAACATCACATTCATTATTCCGACACCTCCAACCAGCAGAGAAATTGCTGCGACCAAAGCCAAGAACAAAGTCATTACTGTCGTAACTGTGCCGACCGTTTTCATCAGGTCTTTCTGGGTTTGGACATTGAAATCATCTTTTTCCGGATCGGTAATATTGTGGTTATTTCGCAAAGTTATCTGAATATCTTGAACTGTCTGATCGATGTATTTGTCCTGATCTACTTCCACAATAAATTCATTATAATATTTCTGGCTCAAAACATAATCTTTTATTGTCGTATAAGGAGCCATGATAGCTGAATTGTAATTAAAACTAAAACCACCACCTTTTTCCGGCAATACTCCGACGATTCTCAATGTTTTATTTTTCACGCGGATTTTTTGTCCGACCGGATCAATGTTGCCGAATAGTTTTTCTTTTATTTTACTGCCAATAACGCAATTATCCGTTTTCCCTTTCACGTCATCTTCCGTGAAAAGACTTCCTTCGGCTGGAATTATTTTATAAAAATCAAATATTTTTTCTGATGATCCCAAAATAGTCGCAGAGAGAACTTCATTGCCAAAATTAATATTATCAGAAGTAAAGACAATTGGAATAATTGACTGCAAATGAGGAACATTCGCTTTTTTCTTCAAAGATTCCAGATCATTTTCTTTCAACGATTGCTGGAAGAATGTCATCATACTATCCGACAAACCGCCGGATGGTTTTCCCGGTTCAACCGTCAAAGTGCGGGAACCCATTGATTGAATCTCACCAAGGATCAGTCCTTGCGCTCCGTTACCGATTGAAACAACAAGAATGATTGAGGTAATACCTATAACAATACCAAGGATAGTTAAAGCAGACCTTAGCTTGTTGGCTTTAAGTCCGGCTAGAGATATTCTTATAGTGTTAGTAATCTTCATAAATTTTCAATTTTACAATTTTCAATTTCCAATAAATTTTCAATGATTCAATTCTTAAAATATCATCGCAAAGCGATACCTACAATGAAAATTGAAAACTGAAAATTGAAAATTATTTAATATATTTCTCCTTCTCGACATATCTTCTGTTTGCGACCTTTTTGTCTGAATCAATTACTCCATCGAGCAAGTGAATGATTCTGTCAGCATGCTCGGATGTTGAAGTTTCATGTGTAACTAGAATGATTGTGTGGCCTTTTTTGTTTAAGTCCTGCAAAACTTTCATTACCATTGCTCCGGATTTACTATCAAGATTCCCTGTCGGTTCATCCGCTAATATTATTGTTGGATTATTTATAATTGCGCGAGCGATGGCAACTCTTTGCTGCTCTCCGCCGGATAACTGCGAGGGCTGTTTTTTGTACAGTTTCGCGTCTAATCCTACCGATTCCAAAGCTTTTATCACCATTTCTTTATGTTTTGACTCCGGCACGTTGGAATAAACGAGTGGAACGCGGACATTATCATAAATAGAAGTTCGGCGTAAAAGATTAAAAGATTGAAAAATAAAACCGATTTCTTCATTTCTGACTTTTGCCAGTTTTTTGTCATCGAGCTTGCTGGTTTCTTTACCATTCAAAAAATAATGGCCGCTTGTTGGTCTGTCGAGCAGTCCAAGAGAGTATAGGAGAGTGGATTTACCTGAACCGGAAGGACCCATAATCGCGATGAACTGTCCTTCGGGAATCGCAAAATCAATTCCATTTAGAACTGGAATTTCTTTTTCATCAACTATATATGACTTATGCAGATTTTTGACCTCAATAATATTAGACATAAAATTCTCTAAATTATTTCTTCGCTACCGGCGTTGCAATTTTATCTCCTTCTTTTAATCCAAGAAGTAATTCAACATTGCCGTCAGATCCTACTAAACCGATTTCAATTTTCACTTCGTGTGAAGTTTTTCCGTCATCAGATACCAAGACAAAACTTTCGCCGTCTTTCTTAATAATAGATCTTTGTGGAACAACTAGAACATTATCTTTTTTTGCTGTTCCGATAGTAATATTTGCAGTCATTCCGGATTTTGCCCTCTCGTCATCCTTGATAAATTCAAAACTAACTTTGTATGTGGAAACCCCATCGATAACAGTTTCGGCCGGGTCAATTTTTACAACCTTTGCGTCAAATAAAGTATCAGATCCATAAGCATCGAGAGTAACTACAGCAGTATTATCAACTTTTATCTTTGCAATATCAGCCTCTGGTACGTTCGCTTCCATTTTGAATTTTGCATCAGTCATCACAGAAATCACCGGTTTGCTTGGTGAAGACATTTCACCCGCTTTCACATCCACTTTTGTAACAGTTCCGTCAATCGTAGTAGTGAGAACAGTTTTTGCTAACATCGCAGAAGCTGAACCATATGAAGCTTGGGCAGACCTGATTTGCGCAGCTTGCGTGCTCATATTTGCTTCGATTTGTTTGACTGCCGCTTCTTGGGCTTGGATAGCTTCAGCGGATGCTCCAGCTTTTTTGGTTACCATTTCCTGGTTGGCTAGATCCAGATTTGCATTTGCTTGGTTGAGAGCTGTTTGCGCTGCATTAATCTGATTACTGTTCGTTATTTTTTGAGTATCAATACTTTTTATCTTTGCCGAAATCATAGACATTTGCGTTGTGGTACTCGTTCTTTCGAGAAGCAGACTTGCTTTTTCGCTCGCGGTCAAAGTAGATGAGCTAATAGGAATAGAATCAATTGTCGCGGATATTTTTTGCAGTGCGCTAAAAGTATCATAGAGAGCTTTAGATGAGTTTAACTCATTGGGGGTTGCAATAGCTGTTGCTACTGAAGCTCTCGCTCCGCCAGTTGCGGAATTTATATATTGAAAAATCCAATTTCCTGCGTTAACACCGCCAACGAGAGCATTAACTGCCAAGGCTTTATTGCTTGAAATTAAACTTGAATCCTGATCGCCTGTATTAAAGTGAGCATATTGAATATCAGTAATCACGCTTAAGGAATTCAACCCTGAGTTTACAGCGGTTGAAGCGCTATTGGCGCAATCGATGAAAACTTGCGTAAGGTTGTTGTCGGCACTTGCTTTTGCGTTTGCCAGATTTGTTACTGCATCATCAACCGCTCTTTTGGCGTTATCAATTTTTATCTGCGTCATAGCAATTTCTTCCGGTCGCGCGCCAGATTTGAGTTCATTAAGCCTGGCTCTTTGCGCATCGAGTTGCGCTTGGTATTGGGCTACCATACTTCTAGCAGCATCTACTCCGGCAGCAGCTTGCGCGACAGAAGATGAGACATCGCTGTTGCTGAGAGACGCTAGAACCGTTCCGCTGGTGACTTTGTCGCCAACTTTTACATTAACTCTTGCAACCTTACCGCTCGCTTCAAAGGCAAAGTCGATAGCTTCAGCCGGTTTTACTTTTCCCGTAACACTGACCTCTTGAGTAACATTTCCTTTTGAAATTGTATAATACTCAAATTTTGGGGCGTTGTTTTTCTTTGAAATAGAAATAACAATTGATAAAATAATAATCACTAAAAATATTCCACCTCCAATTAAAAACCATTTTCGTTTTTTTAGCATGGTAAATTTCCCTTTCTTAGTTTATTTTTTACCCTATTATTTTGTTCTTAAATCCGTCTTTTGTCAATATCCAAGTATTTTTAGCCAAAAAAAGCTTCCCCTTGACAAAAATGGCTTAAATGTGCTAAAATCTTAATATCACAGAATGGCAAGTTCTTTTATATTTGAGAAACAAAAATTATTCTAATTTCAGTGCGATCCTTTCTTTAAAGGTTTGAAATAAATTTAGGTATAAACTCGCCGTTGGCGGAAAAAATCTGAACTATCCTTAAATGGATGAAAGGAGAATCGCGATGAAAAAATACGCGATGTTGGCAGTAGCAGTTCTGATGGTGTTTTTTGCGCTGGTGCAGTCTGCGAAGGCTGAGAAGATGATCCTGATCGGCCAGAATTACGGCGCTGACGTAACACCATTGATCGAACCGGCTGGGTACAGTCTAACGAGTGAACGCTGGTCTTCGACTTGCATGAAAGAGAAGCCGAAGCATATCAGCGGAAGTCAATTTGAGATTGTAGGTTTCAAGCTCAAGTGCGGTACGCTATGCACATGCAGTTCGGAAGGTTTTCTTGAAGCCTACGACAATGGGTTGACAACTGATCTGGGCGGCGATCTCGGCTATATCATTTCGGTACCTGCAGGAAAAGGCAAATATGATTACTATGCCATTTTCCGAAATGGAGATGATTCAGATTCTCAGTCGGCGGTACGCGAAGAAGATCAGACTGAAGAAGAAGCCCCCCCGGCGCCACCGGAAAAAACTCCGGAAAATACAACCGCGGCCGCTCTAAACCAGACTGACGTGAAAACTGAATATCTGGTTTTTGGCATGGAATCCGAAGATGTCAATAAAGTGCTGAAAATGTTCAACTTTGATATCTGTTCTTCCGGCTGGCAAAAAGTATGCGTTTTGAAGGGCTATCCCAAGGAAAGTGGGAAGACATCCGAGGGCAAGACGCAGTATGAAGTTAGATACGTCGAACGCGATTGCAACTCTGCTCAGTCGAAAAAAGCCTTTTTCACTTGCTTTACTTATCAAGGTCAAGATGCTGGAGTGACAATTTCGATCGAGACCGGAAAACCGGGAATTTACGGGCTCTATGGGAGGATCAATCCGGATCTGAAGAAGAACACGGCTGACAACACAGAATCGAAGGCTCCTGCAGAAAATCAGGCGTCTGCGGCAAAAACTGTCTCCAGTGCAAAGACGATGGCAACTATCGAAAGAGTAGAGTCTTCGGATGGTGAATCTGAGGGTGGCGGAATACCGCTGAAATTATCGGGAAATGATTCCGAAGAATCAGAGACATCGTCAAAAGACCTACCGAAAAGCTTATTGATCGCAAAAGTTCCGGAAGCCAAGAGGGAGCTTATTGTCGAGTCCGAGAAAAAACAAGAAACGAAACCGGTTTCTGCTCCCGAATGTAATGCTACGTCCAGAATGTCAGTCTCTTGTTCGGATGTTTTAATCTCTCTGCTCGACAAGAAGGAAATGAAAGAAGCGATGGAATTCGCTGCTGCCCAGAAGAAAGATGCTATTATGGTTTATCAAACTTTAGCTGGAAACCGCAGAGTTCTGGGTGTTATGACGCAGGAAGACAAGAAACTCTATCATTTCTTCGGAGATTTTGGGCCAGAAGACGTGCTCAATCTCGAATGCACCTTTTCGCTCAATGAAGTTCGGCTTGCGATCCTCAAGATCAAAGGGGAGAAATTGAGTGAAAAGAATGAGATCGGGATATACTTCTCTTATAAAGTAACTGAAGAATCATCGGTCTCCTCGGAGGTCATCGAGCATATCGAAAAAGCATCCGGACCGCTTGTGAAATTGAACTTCACTGATACGGATGGAATCGTTTTGGATATTGCGCGGGGCAAGAAGAGCGATAAAACATTCTCAGTCCCGATCTGCAATATCTATGATGTCAGATCGAAAAATGAGGCGGACACGAACGTCATCCTCGACCTTTATGACAATGCGGCTTGCGCGCCGATGAAAACAAAAAAAGGCGAGAAGATATCCGCTGAATGAAATATTCTTGAAGTAACCATTTATTAAATATCTACAACTGCCCCCGGGAACCGGGGGCAGTTTTTTAATTACCCTGAATTGTCATCCTCGAACTCTATTTTGTGCTTATAAAAATATAATAAAAAAAGCACAAAGAGAATATCAAGGATCTTTTCGCAGTAATAGGTGGTGTTTCTAATTAGCTCCCATAATTTGTTAGAAGATCAGAGTAGTTTCTATAAAAACATTTTAAAATTATCAAAAATGATATACAATAATTTTGCATTTTGATTTTTGCATTTTTAATTATTAAACGAAAAATACTATGAAACAAGAAAAAGCTTCACTCGATTCTATGCGTCATTCAACGAGCCATCTGATGGCAGCGGCAGTATTAAAATTATATCCTGATACGAAATTTGCGATCGGACCGTCAATCGAAGACGGTTTTTACTATGATTTCGAATTTAGTAAACCTTTGGTTGAAGAGGATTTAAAAAAGATTGAGAAAGAAATGATTGATATTAAGAATAAAAAACACGCGATAGTTGGTAAACAGATTAGTTTTGATGAAGCTAGAAAACTTTTTAAAGATCAGCCTTACAAATTGGAACTAATTGATGGACTCGAAAAAGATGGCGAAAAAGAAGTTTCGGTTTACGAGCTTGGGAACTTTATTGATCTCTGTAAAGGTCCGCATCTGGACAACACCGAAAAAATCGGAGCATTTAAATTGATGTCATTAGCTGGCGCATATTGGCGAGGTGATGAAAAAAATAAGATGTTAACGCGTATTTATGGTACGGTTTTCCCAACCAAGGAAGAACTTCACAAGCACTTGGAATTAATCGAAGAAGCGAAGAAAAGAGACCACAGAAAATTAGGTCGTGAGCTCGATCTATTTCATATCGATGATCAAGTTGGGCTCGGGCTACCACTTTGGCATCCAAAGGGCGCGATGCTTTGGCGCGTAATCGAAGATTTTTGGTATAAAGAGCATCTGAAAAATGGCTATCAATTAGTCCGCTCTCCTCATATTGGCAACAGACGTCTTTGGGAAACTTCGGGTCACTGGGGTTTTTATAATTCCAGCATGTACCCACCAATGGAAGTAGGGCAATCGCTTGAAGAAAGACAAGAAGGAAAGAAAGCGGAAGTAAGCGAAGAATATCTTTTGAAACCAATGAATTGTCCTTTTCATGTTCAGATCTATAAAAATGATTTACGATCTTATCGAGAACTTCCAATGCGATGGGCGGAATGCGGAACGGTATATAGATTTGAAAAAAAAGGTGAATTATCAGGACTTACTCGTGTTCGTGGTTTTACCCAAGATGATGCGCATATAGTTTGTGCTAAAGAGCAAGTCGAAGAAGAATTGGAAAAGGTAGTTGATTTTATATTATTTATCTATAAATCATTCGGTTTCGATATCGAAAGTGTGAAAGTTTATCTTTCAGTACGTGATCCAGAGATTAAAAAATATGCCGGTACTGACGAGGGATGGGCATTAACAGAAAGTGTGCTTGAAAAAGTCGCAAAGAAAAAAGGTTTAAATTATGATAAAGATATTGGTGGAGCAGTTTTCTATGGACCAAAATTGGATTTCAAAATCAAGGATTCTCTTGGACGTGAATGGCAATGCTCAACCCTTCAATTTGATTTCAATCTTCCAGAAAGATTTGATATGACTTTCAAAAATGCGAAAGGCGAAGATGAAAGACCATATATGTTACATCGCGCGCTATTTGGGTCTTACGAAAGATTCATAGGTTTGTTAATTGAGCACTATGCAGGGGCATTTCCTTTCTGGCTGGCTCCTGTTCAGATAAAGGTTTTGCCGGTAAATGATAAGCTCAGTGATTACGTCAATGAAGTTGTCGCGAAATTACAAGCACAAGAATATCGTGTCGAAGTAGATAATAAGGAAGAATCTCTTGGCAAAAAAATCCGCAACGCTGAAATGGAAAAAGTGCCATATATGCTGGTAATTGGGGATAAAGAAAGAGATGAAGGGGTGGTTGCGGTTCGTTCGAAAAAAGATGGGGACATCGGGTCTTTGGATGTAGAAGAATTTATTGTGAAAATCAAAAAAGAAATAGAAGAGAAGAAATAGAATATTTGTTCTAAAAGCCATTTTTTGGTAAAATATTTCTCATGAAATACTTTCTTTATATTACAGGTTGCGATATGAATTATAGCGATGCCGAGCGAATCGCCACGGTTTTTAATGAACACGGATTTTCTTTAGCTTCAAGCGAAGGCGAGTCTGATATTATTGTTGCTGTCGCTTGTTCGGTTAGAGAAAAAGCGGTACATAAGATTTATGGAAAGGTTGAGAAATGGAGGAAGATCAATAAAACAAGAAATCAAGAAAACAAAAAAACAAAAATCATGGTTACGGGGTGTGTCTTACCGCATGATAAGAAGAAGCTGGAGGAGAAGGTTGAACTGGTATTCGAAATTAAAGAAATTGAGAAATTAAGAAATTTCTTACAAAAAATTTCCAATTTTCAATTTTCAATTTCCAATAAATTTTCAATGACCAATGACCAATATTTAAGTATCAATCCTCAATACCATTCAAAATACTCTGTTTTCGTACCAATTATGACTGGTTGTGATAATTTTTGTTCATATTGCGCAGTGCCATATACGAGAGGAAGGGAAGTTAGCAGACCGCAAGAGGAGATCTTGGAAGAAATACGAAGCTTGGTTGAAGCCGGTTACAAAGAAATAACTTTGCTTGGGCAAAATGTGAATAGTTATGGGAAAATTCTCAATTCCCAATTCTCAATTCTCAATCAAATCTCAAATCACAATGATCAAAATTTGAAAATTGAAACATTGAAGAATTCAATGGAAATTGAAAATTGTAAATTGAAAATTAATAATCCATTTTTAACCCTTCTCAAACAAATTGACCAATTAGAAGGCAATTACTGGGTTCGATTTTATGCCAATCATCCAAAAGATATGAGCGATGAGTTGATAAATTTTTTGGTGCAATCAAAACATTTCTGCCATTATATTCACCTGCCTTTGCAATCTGGAGATGATGAGATTCTGAAGAAAATGAACCGGCATTATACTGCTAAACAATACTTAGATCTAGTAAAAAAAATCCGCAAAAAAATTCCGGATGTTGTTTTGACAACGGATATAATTGTTGGATTTCCAGGAGAAGATGAGAAAGCATTTAACAACACGGTTGATGTTATGAAAAAATCCAAGTTTGATATGGCGTTTATCGCGGAGTATTCCACTCGTTCTGGTACGGTTGCGAGTAAACTGAATGACGATGTAACGCATGCCGAAAAAGAACGCAGAAAGAAGTATCTTAATGACGAGATCTTGGCAAAAAGTATTTTGGAAAATAACAAAAAAATGGTTGATAAAAAAGTAAGAATTTTGCTTTCAGGTATAGATAATAAAGGATTTTTGAAAGGAAAAACTGCAGGATTGAAAGATGTAAAAATACCTTTCGTGAAAACCGAACATACGACCGAAATTGGCGATTTTATCGACGTGGTAATTACGAAAGCTGGAAGTTGGGGTTTGGAAGGAAAGTTTCAAGAATAGTAAAAGGGCCGCGATAGCGGCCCTTTTGAATGGACTTTGAGAATCTTCAATAAAAAATCTATTAGTATGCCGATTTCAATTTGTTAACCTCGATTAACAGCGAGCTTGAATTCCGATGTGTTGAAGCGCTCCTCTGTGGCGCGGGTGCAATCTTTCTTTAATCGGCTGCGTAGTTTCGGTTTTTTCGTCGCTGATTTGCGTGACGATATTGGCGCCTGAATTGATAAGCCGGAGAAATCTGCTGGGAATCCAGTAGTTTTTCTTTGTTTTGATATCCACCGCTCCGAGTTCGCAGAGTTCGTTATTCTCTTTCTTAAGTCTCGGTTGCAGGCAGCGCACTTTTCCGCTGGCAATAAAAACATGTCCCTTTTTGAATTCATCGAAGGTGCGAGTTTTCCCCGAGCAGTCAACAAAGTTATCAAAAAGGATGTAATGCCTCTGTCCTCCTTTGATTTCCTCGATCTGCGATACCCCTCCTTCATAGAAGAATTTTTCTCTCGGGATCTCATTCACCATCTCTTTTAAAGTGCGCCGGCCTTCCTGCTTTTCTACCATACACTTACCTCCTCAGTTAGAATTTTGTGGCAGTTGTATTGTATGGCATATTGGTTATATAGTCAAGGGAAAAGGATGCCTTTATGAAGCAAATTTTAGAGATTGTGGTATAATATTAATATGGTGGAAAAAGATAACGAAATGCCAAAAATCATTGTTGTGTGCGGACCGACCGGGAGTGGGAAAACATCCTTGGCTGTACAGCTGTGCAAAAAATTCAATGGAGAAATTATTAATGCGGATAGCCGGCAAGTTTATCGAGAAATGGATATAGGGACGGGGAAGGGGGAAGTTAAAAGTGAAAAGTTAAAAGTGAAAAGTTTTGGAGTGCCTTCGGCACAATATTTAGAAGGGGTCAGAATTCATTTAGTAAATATTATTGAACCGAATAATAGGTATACCGTTGGGCAGTTTAAGATTAACGCGGAAGAGGCGATTGCGGATATTATTTCGAGAGGAAAAGTTCCATTTATAGTTGGAGGTACGGGGATGTATATTGATGCGTTAGTGGATAATTTTCAATTTTCAAGTTTCAATTTTCAATCAATTTCCAATAATCAATTCTCAATCAAAGAAAAAAGCTTAGAAGAATTGGTTAAACTTTTAGAAAAACTAGACCCGCAGGCGTTAAACGTTGTCGATCTGAAAAACCGCCGCCGTGTTGAACACGCTATTGAAGTTTGTTTGGCTACTGGAATTCCTTTTAGTAAACAGCGAACAAAGGGTGAGAGAAAATATAAAGTATTGAAATTGGCTCCCTTAGTTTCGCTCGAGCGTGAAAAGTTATATGAAAAAATAAATAAGCGGGTTGATGAGATGATTGAACAGGGGCTGGAAAATGAGGTTAAATCGTTAGCAGAAAAATATGGTTGGGAGAGCGAGGCTATGACGGGTATCGGTTACCGTGAATTTCGCGATGAAAGCGATATCGAAAAGGTTAAGGATAAAATTAAACAGGACACTCGCAACTATGCCAAGCGGCAAATGACTTGGTTTAAAAGAGATAAAGAAATAGGTTATATAGACCTAAAGAAAGCGGAGATGTTGGTAAAAGATTTTTTGAAAAAATAATTCATTCATGTTACATTGGGAGTATGTCATTAGCCAAACTTTATTCTGCGACAGTCGTGGGATTGGATGCCGAACCTATCGAGGTTGAGGTAGATATTTCTTCTGGAAAAATAATGTTCAATCTCGTGGGGTTGCCGGATAAAGTTGTTGAGGAATCAAAAGAGCGCGTCCGTTCGGCTGTAAAAAATTCAGACACTACTTTTCCAATGAAGCGCATTACAGTCAATCTTGCTCCGGCCGATATCCGCAAAGAAGGACCGGTTTTTGATCTTGCGATTGCAGTTGGGATATTATCCGCGAGCAAACAAGTCGAATTTGATTTTACCAAAACCATCATTCTTGGTGAATTGTCTCTGGATGGAACACTGCGCGCTATTAAAGGAGTTCTTCCAATTACCGCAATGGCTATCGAGCAAGGATACGAAAAAGTATTTTTGCCTTATGATAATCTCGAAGAAGCGCGGATTTTACCAGGATTAGAAATTTACCCTTTGAAAAATCTGAAAGAATTAGTTGATCATTTTAATGGAACAGCATTGGTTATCCCGGTTGTTTCTGGCGGAATATTGGAAAAAGAAGTTATCGAAGAAAGTAAGTTTGATTTCTCATTCGTGAAAGGTCAGGATCAAGCAAAAAGAGCGCTCGAAATCGTGGCGGCGGGCGGGCACAATATTCTCATGAATGGTCCGCCCGGAAGCGGCAAAACACTACTTTCAAGATCACTGCCAACAATTCTACCCGCAATGACGCTGGAAGAAATGCTCGAAGTAACAAAAATTCATAGTGTTTCAGGAATATTGCCGGAAGGCGAAGCGCTGGTTCGAACCCGTCCTTTTCGCGCGCCGCATCACACCAGTTCTGCCGTTTCGATAGTTGGTGGAGGAGCTTTCCCAAAACCAGGCGAAATATCTCTCGCACACCGTGGGATTCTTTTTCTGGACGAATTACCGGAGTTTCCAAGATTTGTCCTGGAAGTCCTGCGGCAGCCGCTGGAAGACGGTGTGGTGAATGTTTCCAGAGCTAGCGGCGCAGTCTGTTTCCCAGCGAAATTTATCCTTGTAGCTGCGCAAAATCCCTGTCCTTGCGGGTACTTGACAGATCCAGTAAAGCAATGCACTTGTTCTTCTTCAACCATCGCCAGATATCAGAAGAAGATTTCCGGGCCTCTGCTGGATCGCATTGATCTGCACATTGAGGTTCCAAGAGTAGAATATTCAAAACTTGCTTCTACTGAATCAGGTGAGGCTTCAGCATCGATCCGAAAACGCGTTGAAGCAGCGCGTAAAATTCAACAGGAAAGATTCAGGAGCAACAAAAGTAAAATATTTTCCAATAGCGAAATGGGTTCGGACGAGGTAATTAAGTATTGCATTCTTGATGAAGGCGCAAAAGCGCTGATCAAAAATGCGGTGAGTCAAATGCATCTTTCTGCGCGCGTTTACCATCGGTTGCTCAAGATTTCCCGAACCATCGCGGATCTTGATAGCAGCGATATTATAGAACAAAAACATATTGCAGAAGCATTGCAATATAGAGTGAGAGAGAAATAAAAAAAGAGAGGCTTGGCCTCTCTTTTTTTATTTCACGTTCTGCAAGATATTGAAAAGCTTTGTCGCGATGCTTAGTAGAAATCCTGTTTGACGGTCGATGAAGTAGATGATTATAAACATTACGATAACCGAGATTATCAGGGTGAGCGAAAGCCTGATATCTTTTTTTATTAACGCAAATTCACTCACTTCTTTATCAGAAATCGTTATAGGTTTCGTAGCTGTTGTGGCAGCGCTAAATGTTGAAGCGAATCCGGTCGGTGCGCCAACGCCAGATACACCTTGGGTGCCTGATTGAATTTGTGATTTGATGAGTTGTTTGAGAGCCTTGTTTTTCTTAGACATCGTTGTTTTTTTAATAGTATTCGGTGCGATAAAGATATTGTAGAGCAAAAATGATGGTAAATCAATAAACAAAATTGTTAAATGGTTACATTGCTACATTGCTAAGGGGGTGGGTAGGTACTGTTAAAAGTTTAAAGAATAATGTAGTAATTCAACAATGTGGCCATGTTAAGCCATAAAAGTATTGACAAGAATAGAAAAGTATGCTAATATATGCATATAGTACAATATTTAAGACATAATGTATATATTGACAAAATATTAAAAATTGGCGATATTACTGCCTTTCATCTAGGAAAAATTAAAAAGACGGCTTTTAAATAATATTTATACCGTCGCCTATGAAGGGTAGCAATCTCGTCAATTTTTTAAAAAATTATCACCTGAGGAGGTGAGAACATGGAAGCAGTAATTCCTTTCGCGATACCGATATTTGGTGTGTTCGTGTGGCATATGTTTACGTGCAGACCAAAACATCCCGGGCATGTAATCCGCCCGTAAAAAACAATCGGGAGGTGGTGGAGGTATGTGTCAACAATGTCCAAAAGAGAAACGCGAAGGATGCTCATTTCTGCTTGATGCGGAAACGAGCAATCTCGCAGCGGGGGGAATTGATTTTTGCCTCGCAGAACACGAGATGAAGAATGTACGGAAACGCGCAGTAGCATGAAAAAATCAGAAATGGAAAGGATGTGGAGGAAATGTCAAATTTGGAAATTGCTGAGGTGGTTGCTGAAGAATTCGACATCACCATTCAAGAGGCATTGAGCATAATTCTTTCGAAGTAGTTCTGATCACCCGAAAAGGGTTTTAAACCGCCTAGTAAAGGCGGTTTTTTATTTTACCAAAAAATGATAGAATGAAGTTATGTTTGTAGATATAGCCGTTAATACAAAAAGCTCAAAGCGTGATGATCTTTTTACCTACTCTATTCCTTCCGAATTAGAGAAAGATATTTTAGTGGGTCAAATGGTGATGATTCCGTTAGGCTCCAGAAAGGTGAATGGAATTATCATAAAAATTCACGATAAAAAACCTACGTTTAAAACGAAAGATATCGAGAAAATCATCGAACCAATCCCGATAATTGACGATAAACAAGTTCAATTAGCTTATTTTATCTCAGAGCATTATTGGTGCGGATTTTCTCAAGCGTTGTTTCATATGATACCGGCGAATTTACGTAAAAGGAAGACGGCGATTTTTAAGAATTTAGAATCTAAAATAACAAATCTAGGAATGAAAGACAAGATTCTAGCTTCTAGATTCCAGCTTCAATTAACTTCCCAACAGCAAAAAGCTCTCAAAAAAATTAACGATGCTTTGAATAGTAAAAAACCCGCAACATTTCTCCTCCACGGTGTTACGAATAGCGGTAAGACAGAAGTATATCTACGCGCTTTTGCTCAAGCTTTGGAATCTGGAGGTAGCGGAATTTTTATCGTTCCGGAAATTTCTCTAACCCCGCAAAGCCTGGCAAGATTTGAAGAAGTTTTTGGAAAAGACGGTGTTGCGCTAGTGCACAGCCAAATGAGTATTTCCCAAAGGCTAAAAACTTGGATAGAAATAAAAACCGGTAAGAAAAAAATTGTGGTTGGGTCGCGCAGCGCGGTATTTTCGCCGGTAAAAAACTTAAAAATCATGATTGTCGATGAAGAACATGATCTGATTTCTTTCAAATCCGATCAAACACCAAGATATGAACTTCACACGGTGGCAGAAAAATTGGCGCAGCTTTCGGGTGCAGTTTTGGTTTTTGGTTCGGGTACGCCACTGGTAACCAGTTACAAACGCGTGATAGATGGTGAGTGGGAGTATCTTTCAATCTCCGAAAGGGTTGATGGTTCACTTCCACCTCAAATCAAAGTTGTAAATATGGAAGAGGAAAAGCCAAATGGTGGAGACGGGATATTCAGCGAGTATTTCATCAAGGCTCTTGATATGGTGCTCAAAAATGGCAAACAGGCACTGTTATTCTTAAATAGACGCGGAATGGCATCATTTATAATTTGTAATGATTGCAAGAAGATTTCGATGTGCGAGCAGTGCGATTCAGCACTCGTATTTCATTCCATAGATAATAAAATGTGGTGCCATCATTGCGGGAGAAAATATCTGCCGCCAACCAGATGCGAAATTTGTGGAGGATTAGATTTTCGATTTCTTGGAAAAGGTACGGAAAAAATCGAGGAAGAAATCAAAAAGTATTTTCCAGATACCAGAATTGCGCGCATGGATCGCGATACAATGATTGATGATCGAGCTTATGATGAAATTTTTGAAAAATATAAAAAAGGCGAAATAGATATTCTTGTCGGGACTCAGATGATCGTGCACGGCTGGGATATTCCATCGGTAGATCTGGCGGCTGTTATTTCAATTGATGAATCACTTCTTATACCCGATTATACTTCAGAGGAAAAGGTTTATGAGCTGGTTACTCAGCTGGCTGGACGTACTGGTAGAAGTAGCGCCAGGGGGCTTTTAGTTCTGCAGACCGCTACGCCTGATATTTGGATATTTGACACGATCCAGAAAGGCGACTATCTATCTTTTGTTAAAAGGGAACTTCTGACCCGGGAAAAATTCGGTTATCCGCCATTTGGTCAGCTGATTAAATTGTCAATGTCCGGTTTTGACCGAACTGTGATTGAAAAAAAAGCGATAGAATTATTTGGAAAGTTGCAGGAAATTAAAAATAAATTAGGAGAAATTAAGGTAGAAATTATCGGGCCGATTAGCCCCTTAGTTGAACGTAAATACGGGAGATACTGGAAAAACATAATCATAAAAACAAAAAATCAATCCCCCTTCACTAAAGTTACGGAGGACAGGGAAAACAAAAAATTAATTGAGGGATTATTGAACATGGTACCGAAAGAATGGGTTATTGATGTAGATCCGATATCATTATTATAGGGGCAGGTTTGAAACCTGCGCCCCTACCTATTGACTCGATTTTTAATTAATATATAATCTAATTACATCGGCCGAATTCAAGATGCTCAGAAGTTGTCGTTCGTTTATGAGGCCCCCAGCTTACATAGAAAAAAGAACGATTCGAAACTTATCAAGAAGAGCAATAAGGCCGAACACTACGTCGTTATTTTCAAGGCTTAAAAGAGTTTTGAAATGCATTAATTAAAGTTTTGACATGAAAAATCAATCATTTCTGGGGGCCCAAGAAAATTGGCTGAAGGGCATTCCTTAAAAAAGAGTACCTTTCGGCTGATAGGTTTATCCTCTTTTTAGAGGAGCGGGTTTTTAGGGGATGGACTGCCGATCACAGTATTGCACGATCGAATGTACGCATAAAATAGTTTAGCGTCAGATGACGGCAGGAAAGATTTTTTATCCGTAGTACGGTCGCCAAAGAGCTGCTTGAGCGTAGGGCTCGCGACCACGTTTTACAAGGGGCCGAATGCCCCCCAAACTCTGTGCGCCGAGGATTCCTCGGCGCACTTTCATTTACTTTTCCCGGCCTTTTATGTTATAATATCAGGGAATAATTAAACAATAAAGCAAGAAATCAAAAAAAACAATAAATCAATATATTTCATGAATAAATATAAATTAGTTGAAACGAAAGATATAAAAAAGATCCCGAAGATTTTGCGAGAAAAATCAAAAGAAATTACCGAGATTACCCCGGAGCTATTAGATTTAGCCAAACAAATGAAAAAAATAATGAAAGAAAATAAAGGAGTAGGTATATCGGCAATTCAGGTTGGAGTGCCAGTACGTATGTTGGTAGTGAAAAATTGCGGTCAGGATATGATTTTTATTAATCCCGATATAATCCGTATGAGCAGACATGAAGTAGTTTACTCCGAAGGCTGTCTCAGTTTTCCGGAAGTTTTTCGCGAAATTAGCAGGCCTGAGAAAATTAAAGTTAAAGCAAAAAATGAAAATTTTGAAGATTTAGAGATCGAAGCGGAAGGATTGGTAGCGAGAACACTAGAACACGAAATTGATCACTTGAATGGGATAGTGTTTTTGGATAGGGTAGGTGATTAGTAGATAGTAGATGGTAGTTAGGTTTTCTAGCTGCTAACTACTAACTACTAAAACTTAGAATGATCAATAAAAAAGAAATTAAACTTGTTTTCATGGGTACACCCGAATTTTCCGCTAAGATTTTAGATGGCCTTCTGAACGATGGCTATGATATTATCGGTGTTATTACTGAACCGGATAAGCCAACAGGAAGAAAAATGGAGGTTTTGCCTACTCCGGTAAAAAAATTCGCGCTCGAAAAAGGGTTAAAATTATTTCAGCCATCTACTAAAGCCGAAGTTCAACTTACAACTTACAACTTACAACCTGATATAGTTGTGGTGGCCGCATATGGTAAAATCATAACAGCTGAAACTTTGGAAATCCCTAAATACGGTTGTGTGAATTTTCACGCGTCGCTTTTGCCAGCCCTTCGCGGTCCTTCGCCAGTTCAATCCGCTATACTTGAAGGACTAGATAAAACCGGTGTTACGATAATGATAATGGATGAAAATATGGATACAGGGCCAATGTTATCTCAGGTTGAAATCACACTTGATTCTAATGAAACCGCAACTACTTTACGGGCAAAAATGTTAGAGAAGGGATTGCCCTTGCTTCTTAAAACACTCAAAGAATATATCGCAGGGGAAATTAAACCCAAAAAACAAGAAAACAAAAAAGCGACTTATTGTAAAATGATAAATAAGGAAGATGGTAGGGTTGATTTTAGCAGTAGTGCGGAGATTGAAGAAAGAAAAACCCGCGCTTTCAATGAATGGCCTGGGGTATACGCTTTTTTCGGTGAAAAAAGGATTAAGTTCTTGGAAGTTGGGTTGAGCGGTGGAAACACTTCTGCCACAAATGACCAATTTTCAAATTACAAAAATGGAGAGGTTTTTTTGGATGTGAACGGTGATGTGTGTGTTTCATTTGCGCAAGGATATTGGGTGATTAATCGACTTCAGCTCGAAGGGAAAAAAGAAACGACCGCTCATGAATTTCTGAACGGTCATAAAAGCATCATTGGTTCAATACTTAGATAAAAAATATTATAAAAATATTAATCCAAAGCATCTTCAATATTTCTTAAATATTTTTTTCATATTTGGTAATATTTCCTGAGTGCGACAAATTTGAAATATGACAAAATATTATTTTAGAAAAAACTTTTAAATGTTGTCTACCGTTCTAATTCATTACCTCAAATATCTCATTTCTTCTCACAAAACTTTTTAAGAAATTCAACATAGAAATAGTTTTTATTTGGCTGGTGTTCTCATCTATTGCTTTTAATTTCCTGTCTTGTTGGACGTTCGTAAGGTCAAAGCTATACCATCCTTCTTTAGAAAAAAGTCTATTTGGCGGATACATAAAAGAGTTTTGCAGTAATTTTTTTTGTGCGGGATAGAGCGAATAATGAACGAGATAAGAATATACTTTTGGATTGTTCTCTTGACCGATCAAAGATTTTACCAGAAATTGATAACTTGCAGAATGATCCGGATGTCGGTCACGTAGGTGGGAAACGAAAATAATGTTTGGTTCAAAGTTCTTAATAATTTCTTTCAGATCATTTACGACATTGATTCCGAGGTGCTGTTGTTTTGGTATGTATGTACCTGTGTACGGACTATAATTAAACCTTGTTGCTTTTGATGTATATGCTGCTCTATAGTATGTCGTTAACATTGGATTAAGCCCTCCATCAGGGAATCCAAGATAAATCAGATTGTCATCTGTCAGTCCAAGGTCATTTGTAGCCTTTTTCCCCTCTGCCATTCTTTGTTCGCCCAGAGCAACAAATTCATTTGGGTCAAGATTGAGATTCCTTTTTTCACTAATAATTGCTCCGACAGCGTCGTCACCATTGGTCATATAAACCACTTTAACTGCCGCACCTTTGCTAACCGCTTCCTGAATCACTCCTCCGGTAGCAATAATCTCATCATCAATATGCGGAGAGATGATTAATATTTTATCATTCGAAGTAATATCGGGAAGATCGGAAAGAGAACCTTTATTTAGCAGATAACCACCAAGCATTCCCAGCCCGAAAAACCAGAAAGCATAAAGAATCGCTACGAAAACCAAAAACTTTCTGTAACGATGAGCTAACTTTAAAGACCCTTTCAAAAAAGCTTTGAAATGATTAAACGGTGTCATCTATTATTGCTATTTATTTTTATTTTATTGTAGCACAATTATACAAAAACAACCAGAAATGAGAAGGTATTTTTATTTATTGACTTTTAGCCATTTTTGCCTTAGAATATCTTATGTGCGAGATGCATCGCCGGTTTTTTTTATTTATAGCGATTCCTCGCATGGAATATAATTTATATAAAAGAAAAAAATGCTAAGAATTAAATTAGTTAAAACAGGGAAAAAAGACCGTCCAACATGGCGCGTGGTTGTTGTTGAAAAAACTAGAACTGGCAAAGGCGCAGTTACTGACTATATTGGTAACTATAATCCGCATCTTCATCCAAAGGAATTTAAACTCGATATAGAGAAATATGACAAATGGGTAGGCAGCGGTGCACAACCAACTGATACAGTAAAAAGATTAAAAGGGAAAATGATTGATAAGACAAAAGATTATCAAAAGGAAGTTGAGATAAAGGTATATAAGAGCAAGAAACCAGAGGAAGCAAAGAAAGAAGCTCCAAAGCCGGCAGAGAAGAAGGAAGAAACTAAAGAGGAAATTGGAGAAATTAAGGGAGAACCGGTTGTAGAGGATGAAAATGTGCAGACTGAAAATGTAGAGGCGAACGGCGGTTCGTCTGAAGAAACAGTTGTTGAAGATAAAAAAGCTGAAGAGAAAGCCGAATAAAAGTAGCTTTACATTTTTTTGCAGATTGCTACTATGAGTATAGTATCGGTATCTGATCGATAGGGTCGAGCTACTACAAATAAAAATGTAGGATTAAAGAAATGGAAGATATCAAACTTTTAGAAACGATAGTGAAAGCTATCGTTGCTAATCCTGACAAGGTAAAGATTGAAAGAAAAGTTGATGAGATGGGAGTGTTGTTGGAGCTTTTGATCGATCCTTCTGATATGGGGACTATTATCGGAAAAGAAGGAAAGACGGCAAAAGCTTTAAGGACAATTCTAAGAGCTTTTGGCGCAAAAAACCAAGCTCGAATCAACCTCAAGATCATCGAGCCAGAAGGTTCTATGAGACCTCCTCGACCAGCTCCATCTGCGCTTGAGTCAGCGCTTAGCAATGATATATAATTTAAGAATTACAAATTAAAAATCCCTACACAAGTAGGGATTTTTAATTTGTAATAAAAAAATCCCATTTTGATTTTGTGTTTTTAGTATATAATAAAATCATGATAGCAAGTATAAGAGGTCAGGTAACATTAATCAAAGAAACATATATAGTTGTCGAGACAGGTGGGATCGGCTACAAAGTTTTTGTTGCCGGTTCAGTGCTAACCGCGAGCCGTCTTGGCGAAGAAGTGTCGCTAAATATTTACCACAATATTACCGAGAGTTCGCAAGCACTTTACGGTTTCCATACCACTGATGAGCAGGAATTTTTTGAAATGCTCTTAACCATAAATGGTATTGGACCAAAAGTAGCAATTAGCGTCTTGAATGCTGCATCTCTGAACGATATTCGCGAGGCGGTGATATCAAATAACCCTGAAATTCTCACAAATATTTCCGGAATTGGCAAAAAGACTGCCGAGAGGATAGTGTTGGAACTGAAAAATAAAATCACGATCGGTGATGTTCGCCCTATTGGTACGAAATCCATTGATGTCGGTTCGCATGCAAATATGGATGTCTATGAAGCTCTGATAAAACTCGGTTATAATGCAGTAGAAGCCAGAACGGCTCTGAAGATGGTTGATCAATCTATAAAAGAACCGGAAAAGAAGCTTAAAGCAGCGTTGAAGAGTCTGGGGAGATAATAATATAAAATTTCCTTGTGTTTTTCTGATTTTTTTGCTAAAATGTTTATAACAATCAATAATCCTTTTTCCTTGCATAACCAAGTGCAGGGCATTAGACCAAAGAAAGGACTCTTCTTCGCGTAAAGCTATGAAGGGTAAATATAAAATGAAGCAGTACGAAATTACTTTTATTGTTAGTGAAAACTATAACGAAGACAAGGCGAAGTCAATCGCCAAAGAAGTTCGTGAGTTAATTGAATCTCGCGGCGGGAAAATAGAAAAAGACGTTTTTTGGGGCAAGAGAAAACTTGCTTATAAAATAGCCAAGAATACATTCGGCTATTATTTTGTTTTTGTATTTGTAATAGATAGTGTTAAAGTTAACTCGCTTAATCGAGATCTAAACCTGAATGAGAAAATTATGCGCTACTTGATTGGTGACTATATAGAAAATACATCATTCTTTGAAGAAGTCGGAACCAAGAAAAAAGAAGGTGGACAAAAACCGGACTTCAATAAATCAAGAAAGCAAGAAATCAACAAATCAAAGAAACGAGAAATCAAGGAAGAAATTGAAGAAGTTCCAGTAGAGAAAGTTAAGGAGGAAGCTCCGGAAATTAAAATTGAGACCCCAGAAGTTATTGAAGAGCCAGTAGAAACCAAAGAGGAGATTGAAGAAACAAAGGAAAAAATTCCAGAAGAAATTTCTGAAAAGAAATTAGAGGAAGAGGAAATTAAGGAAGTACCTGAAATTATTGAAGAGAAAAAAGAGGTTAAAGAGGAAAAAGAAGAAGAGGAACAGCCAAAGAGAAAGAAAATGACAGATGACGAGAGAAAAGCAGCTTTAGATGCAAAATTAGCAGAATTATTGAAGGATGAGGAGTAAGAAATTTTCATTTCTCAATTCTCAATTCACAATAAATTCTCAATGATTCAATGGTCAAATATTAAGAACTGCAAAATTGTAAAATTGATTGAAAATTGGAAATTGGAAATTGAAAATTAAAAAAAATTTAGATATATAACATTATTAGTAAGAGTTCCAAACAATTAGAAGGGAATTACTATGTTGAGTTTAAATCGCGCGCAAATTATTGGGAATTTAACAAGAGATCCAGAACTTCGCTATACTCCAAATGGTCAGGCTGTCGCATCTTTTGCAGTAGCAACAAACAGAGTCTGGGTAGATGCATCAGGAGAAAAGAAAGAAGCAGCAGAATTCCACGATGTAGTTACTTGGGGGAAATTAGCGGAAATCTGTGGGCAAATATTGTCTAAAGGCAGAAAAGTATATATTGAAGGACGTCTTCAAACTAGAACTTGGGAAGGCCAAGATGGGGTAAAGAGACAAAAGACCGAGATAGTTGCTGAAAACATGTTAGTTTTAGACAAGCCAAAAGAAGGGACTGCGGCAGGTAACGCATATGGCGCTGCAGCAAGCAATAGTGCTCCAGTTAGCGATCCAGGTATCGGGGGAGTTCCAATGCAAGACAGCAGCGCGTCAGTTGATGTGGGAATGAGTGGAAATGCAGAAGTAAACTTGGATGATATACCATTCTAAAAATCACGAAGCGATTTTTAGAAAATACTAATATCTAAATTCTAAATCCTAAATTTGAAAATTAGAATTTTAGATTTGTTTAGAGATTAGATATTAGTGCTTAGAATTTTGACAGTTAACATTGATAAACAGTAATAAAGAAATAATCTTTTAGAAATAATAATATAATCGCATGAAAAACAAAATTTGTGTTTTTTGTTCAAAAGGAATCAAAGAAGTTGATTATAAGCAGGTAGAAGTCTTAAAAAGATCCACTTCTTTTCTTGGAAAAATCGAAACCAGGAGAAGAACCGGTGCTTGTGCTTATCACCAAAGACGCCTTGCCCAAGCTATAAAGCGAGCAAGACATCTGGCTTTAGTTCCATATATAAACAGATAGAATATTAATAATCTCAAATGTAATATGTTAAATGTTAAATCTCTGGTATGGTTTTGATATTTTACATTTAAGATCTAACATAAAAATTTATGCAGATGACCGACCTGAAACCAGGTATCAAGATTGAATACAACGGCGCTCCACACGAGGTAATAAGCGCCAATTTTTCGCGTTCTTCCCAATCAAAAGGATTTATGACGACCCGTTTGCGCAATCTAATTGCGGGCAATGTTTTTGAAGTAGTATTCCGCGATCGCGATACTATAAATGGGGTGGAAATGGATAAAAGAAAAACGCAGTTTCTCTATAAAGAAGGAGAAAACTTTGTTTTTATGGATAATAACACATTTGAACAATTTGAAATAAAAGACAGCATTCTTGGTGAAAAAAGCGGTTTTCTGAAAGACGGAATGGATGTTGAAATAATGATTTACAAAGATGCTCCAATTTCAGTAGAATTGCCAGCAAAGGTTACATTGAAAATTATTCAAACTGAACCTGGAATCAAATCTGCTACAGCTTCCGATGTCCGCAAACCAGCTATCGTAGAAACTGGTTATAAATTAACAGTTCCAGCATTCATAAACGAGGGCGATATGATAAGAATCAATACGAGTACTGGAGAATACGTCGAACGTGCGTAGGCACGTTCTAGTTTAAAGTTAAAAGTGTAAAGTTCAAAGTTTTGGAGTCGCTTCGCGACGATATTAATAAAATACAAAAAAATGCTAAAAAAATTGCTGAATTTTTTGAAAAAACTTTTTAACTTCCAAGCTAGTTCATATAAAGGAAATCTGAAGGATAGACCAACTGATTTTATTGATGATTAATTGAAAAATGAAGTATTGTTAAAACTGTCTTTTTGAGGCGGTTTTTTTGTGCTATAATTTTCCTATGGTAAATATACAAAACCCAGTTAGTTCAACCTGGATTTTTGCTGTTATCTTTGGGATAGCGCTGATTTTTTCTATACGGCGCGACAAGCTGAGGGATTTTTTTCCTATTTCGACCACCGAAGAGTTGAAGGGGTTGGCAATTCTTACGGTTATATTTGGCCATATTGGGTACTTTCTTGTCTCAGACCAGAGGTTTCTCTATCCATTGTCAATTGCTTCCGGTGTCGGGGTTGATCTTTTTCTTTTTCTCTCGGGATTCGGATTAACAGTCAGTACACTAAAGAAAAGTACTTCTATTGCGAAATTCTACCTTAAAAGATTACCAAGATTATTTGTTCCTTTTTGGATCGTCTTGACACTGCTCTTTCTAATCGATTTTTTCTTTTTAAAGGTTTCCTATCCTTGGGATTATATAGTAAGATCTTTTTTTGGAATTTTTACCAGGGCAAACATCTATATAGATATCAATTCACCGCTGTGGTATTTCACGGTTATTTTGTTCTATTATCTGGTTTATCCAATGGTTTTTTCGAAAAAGGCACCTTGGGTTTCCGCGCTTGTTATTTACCTTATAACATATTTGGTAGTGTTCCAGATTAATCCTTCGGTGATTTCACAGGTAAAAAACCTTTATCAAGTACACCTTCTTGCCTTCCCTCTTGGAATTGTCGCGGGATGGGGTTACTACAAAAGGGGTGCGATCAACGACTGGATGGCAAATTTGGTTGATCAGTACAAAGCAAAAAATAAGAAGTTTTTCAATTTAGCAGCGAAAATGGCAAGGATTTCTTCAGTCAGAAATCTAAAAAAGAACCTATTTATTTCTTTCCGCTATTTTATTATGGCTCTAATGATTGTTGCAATATTATATACTTCGGTAAATTCTGGTGTTGGCAACCTTGATATTGTCGGCTATATCAGTATGGTAACAGTGTTAGTAGTTTTTGCGCTATTTGTTTTAAAGAAAATCGATTTTAAACTGCTTAGCCTTTTAGGTGTTTACAGCTATGAAATATACTTATTACACTGGCCAATACTCCTAAGATTCAATGGTCTCTATAAATGTTTCCCGGCATGGTTAGCAACAGTTCTTTACCTTTTGATATTCTTGAGCCTTGCATGGGTTTTGCATAAAATTACAGAAAAAATCTTAAGAAGAAAACTAGTAAAGTTAAAATAAGTTTATGGTTTCTATATTTAATTTGGCAAAAATAATTTCAAATTAGGCGATTTTTGTTTTGATAAAATATTATAGTCCCTCGGACTTACTCGGGACATTTTTATTCTTATGTAGTATAATTGTATTAAGGAGTAAAAATGAAAAAACGCCTTGATATGCTTGTTTTTGAAAAAGGATTAGCTGATTCTCGTGAGAAAGCTCAGCGACTAATTATGGCTGGGTCAATTTCGCTTAACGGCAAAAAAGAAACCAAACCTGGATCAAGGTTTGATGAAGATGCTAAGATTGAGGTTGTTGAAAAACAAAGATACGTAGGTCGCGGAGCAGAAAAGCTTGGGAAGGCTGCCAATGTGTTCCAAATCGATTTTAAAGGCAAAACAGTAGCTGACATTGGTTCATCAACCGGAGGTTTTACTGACTTCGCGCTTCAACATGGAGCCAAGAAGGTTTTTGCGATAGATGTTGGTCGCGGCCAGCTGGCTTGGACGCTGCGTAACGACAAAAGAGTTGTGGTAATGGAGGAGACGAATTTTAAAGATGTGAAAGAGTTACCGGAGAGAATTGATATTTTTGTTATTGACGTGTCATTTATTTCGGTTAAAAGGATTTTAGAAAATATTTCAAAATATTTCAAAATATTTAATAATATTCAAATAATATTACTTTTCAAACCACAGTTTGAAGCAGGCAAGGCGATTGCCGATAAATACAAAGGGGTAATAAAAGATCCTGATATTCATGAGAGTCTTCTCGCAGATTTCCGACTCTGGTGTATAGAGAATGGGTTTGAGATACGTGGAGAGGTTGAATCGCCAATTAAAGGTAGCAAAGGGAACACTGAGTTTTTATTCCATTTAAAAATAATTTAATTTTCAATTTCCAATTTTCAGTTTTCAATAAATTTCCAATGATTCAATGAACCAATATTGAGAATTGCAAAATTATTACATTGATTGAAAATTGAGAAATGATAATTGAAAATTTATGCTATTATATGCTTCAAAATTAGTCGGGAAAAACATTATCGATTCTTTAACGTTGCATAAAATTGGTACGACCGGCAGTATTATAATTGACCCGAATAATGGTCAGGTATTGGCTTTTACTCTTAATAAAAAATTCTTTTGGGAGAAACCATTAATACTAACAATGCAGGATGTCTCAGGGGCATATATAGATGGTATAGTAGTGAGAAGCATAGAAAGCATAGTTCCAATAGATGAGGTTGTGCGGGTAAAAAAGGTTTGGGATCAAAAGATTTTTCTACTAAAAGCTAGGGTTACTACGCAGAATGGTAATCGAATCGGCTATATTGAGGACTTTATTTTTGATACAGTAGATGGGCGTCTCGCAACGATAGTCGTCAAGAAGTTGTTTTCAGGAGAGAGGAGAATTATAAATGCAAACCGAATTATTTCGATTGATAGATATGGTGTCGTAGTCCGCGATCTGCTTGGAAAAGTGGAATTCACGCCCTCGAGCAAAAAGATCAAGGGGGAGGTTGGTTTTTCTCCCGCGGTAGAATAGATCTATTATTTTGCTTTCTCTCTTTTCACCTTTTCTGATAAAGATTTTATGATCTGTCCGAAAGATATCAGGAAGAATGCGAATATTATTATCCAACCGACTATCGGTATTAGACCCAAAATCATTGTTAGGATCGCACCGATTGCGCAAACCTTCCAATCGATAGGGTATTCTTTTGTTTTATTCATCTGCTTGGTTAGTAGACTACCGATTAGCAGTGAACTTAATATTGAAGCGAGTATCAATAACGCGATGTAGATAAGCATGCAAATAATTCCGATGTTTGTTCCGATTGCCGAGAAAATCAAAGCGATAAAGATTACCGGGATGATTATCAAGGAAATAAATCCCCAAACTAAGGCCGAAACTGGGCTTGATAGCGCTTTTTGTACGAAGCTCTTTGTTGGCTTAACGCTAAAATATGTGATTAGGAGCAGTGTCAGGAATAGAGAAATCAGTTTTAATAGGATACTAAATACCGCCATGCCTGTGGTCATCCCATAAATTTTATATTGTTTCTCAGTCTTTTTGAAATCAATTCCGCCGATGATCTTGGCGTTTGGAGATATAGTAGCTTCTTTGGTTGAAGAATAGATTAATTTACCGCCAATGACAGCGCCGTCTCCAATCGTAAGGTTTGCTACACCATCAATCTGTAGGTCTTTTGCTATTTCTCCATTGATAACAATTTTTTCACCGATAACTCTGGCATTTCCAGAAACTTTTCCATCGATATTTACCTGACTTCCTGCCGCCACCAAGTCGCCAAAAACGCCCGCATCCTTACTTAGTTTTACCGTTCCACCAACTGCAACCAAGTCTTCAGTAACTTTGCCATTGACGATGACATTTCCACCGGCAACCCGGGCGCTTTGTCCGACGTCATTATTTAGTGTTACATTTCCACCAGCAGCAAGCAGGCCTTTTTCGATATTAGCGTTAATATCAATATTGCCGCCTGCGGTTACGAGATCGCCCAGTACGGCATTGCGGATATCAACATTTGAACCTGCGGTGTAAAGATTGCGAACCTTATCATCTTTGCCCACGGTAACACTTCCAGTTTCATCCGGAGTTTTGAAATCAGCAGCAAATGCGATGCTTGGGATTAATAATAAAGAAAGGAACACAGCGAAAAGAATCTTCTTCATTTTTGTTCTGTTAATAATAAAAATATGCTTAAGTTAGTGTTTTCTTGATTATACAGCATTGAAAAAGAGCTGTCAAAAATACGGAAAATCAAAAGCCGCCGGTTTTTAATAAAACCGGCGGCTGTTTTGTTCTTTAAATTAATTTTTAATATCCAACTTCCTGACTTTTTTCTTTTTTTTCTGGTATTTCCGCAATCACTGCCTCTGTTGTGAGGAATATTGCTGCAACTGATGCGGCGTTTTCCAGGGCGCTTCTCGTTACTTTCGTCGGGTCGATGATTCCGGCCTCAATCATATCGGTATACTTATCTTTTGCGAAATCATAACCCCAGTTTTGGTTAGTATTTTTCTTAATTTCGCCCATGATTTTGCCTGCCAATCTTGGTTTCCCAGCATTAGCCGCCATCTGGCGAATAGGAAACTCGAGCGAAGAATTCAATATTTCAATTCCAATCGCCTGATCGCCTTCAATCTTTAGATCGACTAAAGCTTTCTTTGCGCGATAAAGCGCTACCCCGCCACCAGGGACTATTCCTTCCTCAACTGCCGCGCGGGTAGCCGCAAGAGCGTCTTCGATCCTGTGTTTTTTTTCTTTCAGTTCTATTTCAGTAGCAGCGCCAACCTTTATTACTGCTACGCCATTAGATAATCGAGCAATTCTCTCCTTTACTTTTTCTTTATCAAAATCATTTTTTAATTTCTCTACTTGTGCTTTTAATATTTCAATACGATCTTTAATATCTTTTTTACTGTCGCCTCCTCCAACGATAATCGTTTTTTCCTTATCACTGGCTACTTTGCGTGCCAAGCCGAGATGAGAGAGCTGGGCAGTTTCCAGTTTTAACCCAGTTTCTTCGGTTATGACAGTCGCACCGGTGAGTGTCGCAATATCTTCCAGCGAAGATTTCTTGTTATCGCCAAAACCGGGAGATTTGATTGCCAGAGTGTTAAAAGTGCCTCTGATTTTGTTTAAAACTAATGTAGTGAGCGCTTCACCATCCAGATCTTCACAGATAATCACGATATCTTTTTTCCCATCGTTTGCGACTTTTTCCAATATTGGCAGTATTTCTTTCAGGGCGCCGATCTTTTTATTCGTTACTAAAACTGAAACATTTTCATAAATAGCTTCCAGTGTTTGCGTATCGGTAGCCATATAAGGAGCGATATATCCTTGATCAATTTTTAACCCTTCCGTATATTCCTTTGAAAGCCCAAAAGTCTGCGATTCTTCAACTGTAATAACGCCATTATTACCCACTTTTTCCATTACTTCAGCAATCAGTTCGCCAACTTCAGTATTATCTGCAGAGATCGATGCTACTTGAGCGATTTCATTTTTGCTTTTAATTTCCTTGCTCATCCCCTTGAGGAAATCTTTAATTTCAGCCACACCTTTCTCTATTCCGCGTTTGATTTCCATCGGGTTATTCCCGCTGCTAATCTCTTCCAGCCCTTTCTCAATCATTGCTTGGGCTAGCAGAGTGGCTGTGGTGGTGCCGTCTCCGGCAACATCATTGGTTTTTTCGGCAACTTCTTTGACCAGCTGTGCTCCCATATTTTCAAATTTATCCTCGAGCTCTATCTCTTTGGCAATAGTAACACCATCATTCGTTATCACCGGTCCGCCATAACCTTTATCAAACATCACATTGCGGCCCTTGGGACCCAAGGTTACTTTCACAGTGTTGGCAAGTTTGTCGATGCCTTTTTTTAGTTTGTCACGTGCTTCTTTGTTGAAAATGATTTTCTTTGGCATAAATACCTCCAAAAATTTTCAATTTACAATTTCCAATTTTCAATCAATTTTACAATTTTGCAATTCTTAATATTTGACCATTGAATCATTGAGAATTTATTGTGAATTGAGAATTGAGAAATGAAAATTTCTTACTTAATTATTGCTAATACATCCGACTCGGATAAAATGAATAGCTCCTCGTCTTCATTTTTTATAGCGGTAGGGGAATATTTCGTAAATAGAACTTTATCACCAACCTTGACTTCCATAGGAAGCAGTTTTCCTTCAGCTGTTATTTTTCCTTTTCCAACTGCAATTACCTCTCCTTTTTGCGGCAAGTCAGCAGATATGGTTTCCGGGATAACAATTCCCGATTTTGATTCTATTTTTTCCTTGATAGGGCGGACAACAATTTTGTCTTTTAGCGGTACGAGATTCATGTGGTTCTCCTATAATCAATTAATTATAATTTGATAAATCATGGATCACTTTATTCCAGTCCTTCGTTTGCAATCTTTTCCAATTATTAACATGAAATTTTAAAAGATGGTCATTAAATATAACCGAAAATGGGTTTCCCAATTTTTCCTGTTTTTTTGCAATCATTTTCGTCTGCAAGTACCTAAAAAAGTTCTCAAAGATTTTTGGTTGGAAAAGCAGCGAAAGGGCATTCCTTACGGATTTTGCCAAAAGAGGCTGTCTGAAATTGATAAAATAATCGGTGATGAAATGGCTTGAATTTGGCAGATACTTTTTTATCCATTCATTTTCTTTTTTATATTTTTGAAAAGTCTTATCATAGTCTAGAATCGGCGCGTTTTCGGCAATCCAGAAGGGCAGGAAAAACTCTCTATCTTTTGGTGCCAAGTAATCGATATTCATCTCACTTTCTGATAAGTACATACTTAGGCATACTCTCTTGGCAACTTTTCTGCCCTGTCTTTTTAATCTGAAAATCCAAAGCAGTGTGCTTGAAAGAAGTTTTACAGTCCAAATCTTATCTTTTTGCGTAATGATTAAAAAATCAATATCACTATCTTTATCACAATTAAATCGTGCCAGGGAATTATTTACAATAACTGATTTAATAAAAGGCAGATAAGATAAAATCCGCGCGGCACGAATAGCCCTATTCCAAAGCTTTTCCGAAATATCGTATCTTTTCTGGCGGATATCAAGATAGTGGCTCTTCCCTGGTAAAAAATAAAAACCATTTTTTTCTTCTATTTCTCCACGTCTAATCAATTCATCCAACCTCAAGATCACATGATCGATGGTCGCTTGGTAGCAAAAAAGATAGCGCCAGACTTCAAAAAAAGTTGGCGGGTGTTGGTAGGTATCAAAATAGTGTACCGTGAAAAGGATTGCTTGATCAATATTCGTGACTTTCATACTGGTATTATAGCAAAAAAAGGCTTAAAGTGCGAGTAGTTTTAAAAAATATTGGTATTGCCGCAAAAACATAGTATACTTTAATAAAATCAGTAACTATTTTTTATGAAGAAAACTATTTTGACCGGGTTTCAACCGACAGGCGCAATTCATATTGGGAATTATCTTGCTGTAATGGCAGGGATTAGGCAGCAGCAAGAACAATATGATTGCTATTTTTTTATTGCAGATTGGCATTCTTTAACAGTTGATTATAAGGTTGAAGAAAAAAGAGCAATGATTAAAGATCTGATAGCGATACTTCTTGCTTCAGGATTGGATCCGGAAAAATGTGTATTTTTCCGTCAATCAGATATTCTGGAGCATGCTGAGTTGGCGTGGTATTTCAATTGTGTGACTCCAATATCATTTCTGGAGAGAATGACGCAATACAAAGATAAAGCAGCTAAGAATGTGAAAAATATTAATGCTGGGCTAATGCTTTACCCCGTGTTAATGGCTGCTGATATTCTAATGTATGATTCTGACCTCATTCCAGTTGGTGTGGACCAAGTTCAACACATTGAGCTAGCCCGTGATACGGCAAAATTTTTCAATAATAGATTTGGCGAAACTTTTAAAGCACCGGAACCACTTCTTACCGACATGCCAAAGATTATGAGTCTTACCGAACCGACAAAAAAAATGAGTAAAAGCGATAATCCTAAGTCCGCGATTTTAGTTGCGGATGAACCGGAAGTGATAATGGAAAAAATCAAGAAAGCCACAGCTGATGAAGTTGGAATAAGTAATTTATTGGGACTTGGAAAAAAATTTATCAAAAACTTTGACGCGGCTGACTACAAAGATAATAATCTGAAGTTAAAAACAGAATTAGCGCAAGGGTTGGCAGACTATTTTGCTGAAATTCGCGAGAAAAGAAAAGAGTGGTTGACAAAAGATGCGGAAATCGAGAAAATATTAGCAAAAGGCGCAGAAAAAGCGCGTTCTATTGCGCAGAAAAAAATGGATGATGTAAGAAGAAAAGTGGGGTTAAAATAATTTAATATTAAAACAAAAAATGTTTAGTGAAAAACAATCGCAAGATGAAAGACCAAATCTTGATGAGAAAATAAAAAAATTAGGTTTAAACGAATCTCTCAAAGAAATAAAAGAGGTTTCTGCGCAAATTGAAGCGCTTGGACTTTTTCATAATGAAGAATTTATAACGCTTTCGAGTGATAAAGATGAAAAAGTCGGACAATACTCCAAGGAAGGGGAGTTAAGTAAAGAAGAAAGGGCTAATTATAAACATCTAATGGAATTGCGTAAAAAGCTTATTTTTCGTGCATTAAAGCTTCTGTATGATGAATATAACAAAGGAGGTGGTGCGAGCATTACACGTGAGCAAGCTTTTTTATTAGTTCAGTTTACTAGAGTAAAAATGAACGCCCTTTTTGGTAGCGAACAAGGGACATTGCCGTCATGGAAACAGGATCTTCAACTACAAGCCGAGATAAGATTGCACGAACTTGAACATTTTGCTTCATCAAAACCCTTATCTCGAGAAAAACAAAATGAGACATTGTGGCAATATGGTTTTATAAATCAAGAAGAATATAGTAAAGAGTCGAAAGAAATAGAGAAATTAAAAGAGCTCCAAAAAGAAGCTGCTTAATTATTAATCGAGCTCTTTTTCGAAATGTATTTCAGGATACTTAAGTAATTCTGTTTTAAGTATCTTTTTTATTTGTTGTAGGTCTTGTTCAGTTCTACCTTCAGCTCTGGCAATTAGAACCGGTTCAGTGTTACTTTGACGCACCAGACACCAACCGTTGTCAAATATGACTCTAGCGCCATCAATATCCAGCACTTTGTATTTTTCTTTAAATGAAGCGACGATTTTTGCCACTGTCTCGGTTTTTTTTGATTCTTCGCATTCAAGTCTTAATTCTGGAGTTGCATAGTATTTTGGAATTGTAGCGAGAATCTGAGACAAAGTTTCTTTAGTCTTAGACAGTATCTCGTAAATCCTTGCTCCGGCATACATAGCATCGTCATAGCCATTATTTCCGCGGTCTGCAAAGAATATATGTCCGCTCATTTCCCCTGCCAATAACGCTCCTTCCTCTTTCATTTTGGATTTAATCAAGGAGTGGCCGGTTTTCCAGATAATCGGCACGCCTCCATGTTGGACAATATCATCGGTTACGGCTTGAGAAGCTTTCACTTCTGTTATAACTTTTGCTCCAGGGGACTCTTCAAGCGTCTGGCGGGAAAGAATCGTTAAGATCTGGTCGCCATACATAATCTCGCCCTTTTCCGTTACTAATCCGATTCGATCCGCATCTCCGTCAAAAGCGATACCAAAATCAGCATTTACCTCAGCCACTTTTGCGATCAAATCAGTCAAGTTTTTTGGAATAGTTGGGTCAGCAATATGATTGGGAAAATTTCCGTCAGGTTCTTCGTAAAGATTCACGGGCGGATAGCTACCCACCCCTACAATATTTTCATAGAGTTTTTTCCCAACGACACTGCCAACGCCATTGCCATAATCAATAACCATCTTTAGTTTCTTATCACCGAGTTTTATATTTTTCAAAACATTTTCAATATAGGCGTCATAGATATTGATTTGTTGGTTTTCGATTGGTAGGAATTGATTACTATCAATCCCTACGGAGAATGAATCGTTTTGAATTATTTCTAATAATTTTTGCAGGTTTTCCCCATAAAAAGGTTGGTAGTCGAATGTTACCTTGCAGCCATTAAAATCTTTTGGGTTATGACTGGCGGTGATCATCATACCGTTTCCACAAGCAAGATGATAAGAGGAGAAATAGAAAACAGGTGATGCTACTAGTCCTATGTCTAAAACTGCTATTCCGGTCGCATTCAAACCTTCTGTTACGGCTTTTGCGAATTGGGGAGAGGTCAATCTAGCATCTCGTCCAACGATACATTGAGATTGGCCGTTTTGTTTTAGGATAGTTCCAAAAGCCATGCCAATGACTTTCATCTTTTCTGTGTCTAAGTCCTTGTCATTCAGGCCGCGGATATCATATGTGCGGAAAATATGGGGATTAATCTGCATGGTTATTTCTTATTGATAATCATTTGTATTAGATAGTACCTTAATAATATAGTTAATATATAGCCAGTTTGTTATTAGTAATCATTATCAATAATAAACTACTTTTTTGGTAAAGATATAAAAAAGGTCGTTCCTTTTTTTAATTTAGATTCAAACCAAACTTTTCCACCGTGGCCTGACACAATCTCATTGACTATATAAAGTCCGAGTCCAGTACCGCCGGAATTTGTGAGAACCGCATTATCGCAGCGATAAAACTTTTCAAAAATCTTTTTTTGTTGTGATTTTGGTATTCCAATACCATCATCCTTTATTTTTATCAATACCTTTTTTGCTGTTTCTTTGCAATTAATCTTTACCGTACCGCCATCCTTGGAATATTTGACGGCATTATTCACAATATTCTGAAGCGCCTGTTGGATTTTTTCCCTATCGGTTAATATATGGATTGGTTTTTTTGCATTTTGTTTATAAACAATTTTAACATCTTTGGTATCGCCGGTGATCATCTGCTCTTCGATCACTTTTGCGATTAGATTGGTTAGATTGACTTTTTCAAAAACATAATCGAATTTACGATGCATGTCTATTCGCGAAATCGTTAATAGGTCTCCGATCAGACGCGACATATTTGAGACACTAACATTTATATCTTGGAGAAAATCTTTTTGATCAGCAGTTAAATTTTCCAGAGAGCTTTTTTTCATCAATTCAATAGACCACCGAATGGCAGTCAAGGGTGTGCGAAGCTGATGAGAGGCTATAGAAACGAATTCATTTTTGGCATTTTCAACCTCTTGAATCTGGGCGAGAAGCTCTTCTCGTGACGGTTGTCTAGGAATATTTAAATTCATATAGTTAGTTTTGGGATTCTATTGCTGTTGGTAATTCTTGTCCGGCAGTGCTATTTGGCGCTACTGTTAATGTAAGGAATGCAAAAATGGCTATCAAAAACAATAATATAAAAAGAAAAATAAAACTAATCTCTCTTTTCAGTTTATAAACTTTTATTTCTTCTTTGGGCAAGCCTTTGGTTTTCTTAATGAAAAGATAGCTGGGCAGAGAAATCAAGAAGAAATATACCTCAACTATAATAAGCCAGAGGCAGAGAAGGGTCGTTGCGAGATTGCCGGCCATGCGGATTTTTTCTTTGATCCGATAGATGTAGCTTGAAGTCTTCAAAATCTGATTGAGCCAAAATTTTTCCATTTTGTTTTTATTTTATCTTTAGTATCTTATTGATCTTTTTTGTAATTTCGGAAAGGTTTGTTGCTGATTTTATGAAATAATCTATTGCGCCAAGCTTTGTTGCCCGAGCTTTATCTTCATCTTGAGATAGGTTTGTTAGCACAATAACCGGCACTTTAGTTTTTAATTTTTCTAAGAATTCAAAGCCGTTCATTTTCGGCATCAGCAGGTCGAGGAGTATTAAGTCCGGTTTCGCTTTCTTACAAACTTCTATCCCTACAGCTCCGTTTTCCGCTGAAAAAACTTGAAAACCAGCAGAGAGTAACTCCATATTAAGAGCTTTCATTAATATTTGGTCGTCTTCGACGACAAGTATTTTTTTATTCATGTTTTTATTATAACAAATCAAATGATTTTGGAAAGATATGTTTATTTTTTCTTCTTTGTTATATTCGGTTTTTTTATGTAAAGGGGGAGTGCTTGAGTTGCTGGCTTTAACTTATTATTGATAATCATTTGCAATAAATAATCAATCCTATTTAACGACGAAACGCTCATAAATTCATTGGAACCCCATGATCCGCAATGTTTTTTCTGCAGATCGCCAACGGTTAGATCTTCTTTCTTGATCCTATTTGGCAGGTTATTTACGACATCGACAATCTCTATTTTTCCAATCATCTTCCCTCTTATAAATCGCGCGAAAAAGACTTCGGTATTTGAAGCAGAAAGAATGGAAACGACATTATTAATCTCTTTTGGTACTTGTGCTGTCAATGTGTCAATTGAATAAACCGGCACTTTTAACGCATAGCTAATCGTATTTGCGATTACGACTCCAGTCCGAACGCCCGTGAATGTTCCAGGCCCGTTAATAACACCGACAGCAGTTAGTTTTTCTGGAGTGACACCCGTAAGGGTGTTTTCTTTTTTTGACATCCTTACGGATGTCATTCCAGATTCCTTTTCTATAAATTTTTTAATGATTCCAATAATCTTCCGGTTGTTTTCCGGATTGGATTCGATAGTTTTGGTTTGTAGCTTCTTTCCATCCCATAAACCGATTGCTGTTGGGTTGATTGTAGTATCGATTAATAATATCATTTTTTTATTTTTTACCAAAGTTCTCCACTATCCATTTTTTACCTTTTTGTACTACTTTATGGCCTTCTTTTTTTAGCGCGGACTTTTGGAACATTATTCCGCCTGGGTATTTATCGTTCAATTCTCCGCCGGTTTTGAGGGTTCTCCAATAGGGGATTCCAAGATCAGCTTCTTCGGAAGCATTTGCCGCTATCCAGGTAAAAATACCGGTTGTAAGCGGACAGCCAGCTTCGGCTTTGTATTTCTTAGCAATCTTTGTCCGGATATCGCCCGTTGTGATCACTTTTCCTTTTGGGACTTTTTTCATTATTGCCGCAACATCTTCAGGGCAAGGGATAGCAAGCGTTTTACCGCCCCATCTTTTTGCTTTGTTTCCGCTAAGTTTTACGACTTTTGGCAAGTCGCCTTTTTTCTTTAATTTTTCAAGCCAAGTTGGTTTCATGGTAAAATTTTTAATTTTATAATTTTATAATTTTTAAAAAATGGTTATTTTTCTCTTATTTTCGTCTAACGATTCAAAACATAAATCAATCTTTTTCTCGGGTAGAATTTCGGAAATTTTATCAGCCCATTCGATAGCGATAATATTATGTGGGTCTGACCAGATTTCTTCAACTCCCAAGTCCAAAGCTTGTTCGGGTTCGGTTAAGCGGTAAACATCTAAGTGATAAAAATTCTTGATTCTTGATTTTTTATTCATGATTCTATACTGTTTCATCAAAACGAATGTTGGGCTGGTTACGTTTTCTTTAACTCCTAATGCCTTTGCCAAAGCTTGGATAAAGGTCGTTTTTCCCGTTCCCAGGTTTCCATAGAGACACAAAATCTCACCGCCTTTCAATTTTTTGGCAAAATCGGAGGCGATTTTTTGTGTTTGCTTGCGAGATTTAGAGGTAAATTTTTGCATGAGAATATTCTATCACAAAAAAGACTTATTTTCTCAACTTTATTGCTGCTTCAACTAAACCCACAAAAAGCGGGTTTGGGGAGAGAGGTCGAGAAGTGAATTCAGGATGGAATTGAGAGGCCATGAAAAATGGGTGATCTTTTAGCTCCAAGATCTGCATAATATTTTCTCCCGGCGCACGTCCTGAAAAGATAATGCCGTTTTCTTCAAACTTTTTTATGTATTTTGGGTTACATTCGTAGCGGTGGCGGAATCTTTCGTGAATGGTTGTCTTGCTGCCATATAGTTTATATACTTGCGAATCCTTTTTCGCATCGATATCTCTTCCTCCTAATCGCATTGATCCGCCGAGCTGATCAATATTTTTTTGTCCTGGCAAGATATCTACAACGGGATAAGGAGTTTCTTTATTCATTTCAGTAGAATTAGCATTCTTTAACCCACAAACATTTCTGGCAAATTCGATCAAGGCGATTTGAAAACCTAAGCAGAGTCCAAGATAGGGAATTCCGTTCTCCCGCGCATACCTCACACATTCAATTTTTCCTTCGGTTCCTCTTTTACCAAATCCACCAGGTACTATGAGTGCATCAATGCTTTTTAATTCAGAAAGAGCCGGTTTGCCACCATTCTCAATCTTCGTGGTTTCTATCCACTTTATATCAATATCAGTATCTAGATACGCTCCGCAGTGTTCCAGGGCCTTTATAATACTCGCATATGAATCACGCAGCCCCGTATATTTTCCTGCGATTCCGACAGTCGCTTTGTTCTTTTTCTTTTTCAGAACCTTCTGTGTGAAATCATCCCATGCATAATTGCCCGCCTTATCTTCTTTTGCTTTGCTGTCGAGCCCGAGTAGTTTCATCACTTCGATCTCAAGTTTCTCCTCCCGCATCATTTTTGGTATAAGATAGATGCTTTCCACATCATGCATAGAAAAAACTCTTTCAACGGGAACATTAGTATAAATACTGATTTTTTCTTTTACCTTTTCTGTTACTGGATTCTCTGCCCGGCAGGCGATAATATCCGGGTGAATTCCCTTTTCCATTAATAGCCTGATGCCCAGTTGGGCGGCTTTGCTTTTTTGCTCTCCCAAGAACCCTGGTTCAAGCACATAGGTGAGAGCTGCGAAACAGACATTGCCGCGTCCTTCTTCGTAGCTCAATTCCCTCAAGGCCTCGACATAATGCGAATTTTCAATATCTCCAATCGTTCCGCCGACTTCTACCAGCACTACATCAGCTCCGGAACTCATTGCTAGCTCTCTTAAATGACGCTTTATCTCCCCAGTAACATGCGGGATAAATTGAACATCGCGTCCAAGATATTCTCCTTTTCTTTCGCGCTCAAAAATTTTGCTGAATATCTGTCCATTGGTAACAAAACACTGGCGGTTCAGGTTTTTATCCATCATGCGCTCATAAGTTCCCAGATCCATATCACATTCTGTTCCGTCATCTAATACAAAGACCTCGCCATGCCGGTAAGGATTAAGCGTGCCAGAATCGATATTCAGATAACCTTCCATTTTTATCGGCATGCATTTCAAACCTTGATTTTCGAGCAGTTTTGATAGCGAAGAAGAAAATATCCCCTTGCCCAGTCCGGACATAACTGTTCCGGTCACAATAACAAATTTAGTCTTTCCTTTCTTGTAGCCATCCGGAATTGGCGTGTAGAATTCATGTTCTTCGGTCTTACTAGCGAGCTGTTCAAGTTCTCTTTTTTTCATAAAAAAATATCTCCTTTCAAACCTTAATAATTTTGTATGGGGTTTTTTTGGGAGATTACAATATCACTATTTTACTATTAAGACAAAAAAGCGCAAGATACTTTTTGGGGCGGGGATAATCCCCGCCCCTATAAATTTATTTCACTACATATGTCAAATTCATTGTTACCGTGATCTCCTGTTGTCCGGTTTGGATATCCGGTGCGCTTACAGCTGATCCGCCTCCCATTCCTGTTGCCTTATCGGCTGTTGCATACATTGGGACAGGAGAGCTGACTCCGCTACCTTCGTAAACGTTTATCAATTTACCAAGTTTTAGCCCTGAAGACGAAGCCATGTCGTTTGCTTTGGTCTTTGCTTTTTCAATAGCAGATTTCATGGCCTCATTTTTTGCCTTGTCTGGGTTATCAACGCTGAAAGTTAGCTGGCTGACAGAATTCGCTCCCAAAGATGTGGCTTTTTGAATTGCCTGGCTAATCTTGGTAAAATCTCTTATCTTTAAAGTTACATTTTGAGTTAATGTATAGCCATCAATGAAGCTACCTTTATTATCTGTATAATTATATTTTGGTGAAAGATTATAGCTGCTGGTTTGAATATCTTTCTCATCAATTCCCAGAGCTTTCAACTCTTTAATGATGTTATTCATTTTGTCATTGTTTGCTGAAACGACTTCTTCGGACTTTACCCCTTCCGAGATTAATCCAAGTTGCGCAACAGCGACATCTGGGGCGACATAGGACTTGCCTTCGCCACTGACAGTAATTGTCCTTGGTTGCATATTATTCGCTCCCATGAAGCCGATATATATTGCGATAGCGCAGCCGACAATTATTTCAATTAGCACGATTAGAACCAATACGTAAAGGCGGTTTGAGAGATCAAAACGTTTAGTTTCCATTTGAAATCCTTTCTAAAAAGTTAATTATTTATTGATATTTTTACTTAAATTTAAAGTCTTGGAAAATTTTCAATTTTCAATTCTCAATTTCCAATCAATGTGTCAATTCTTCAATTTCTAAATTTTAATTCATTGATTCATTGAAAATTCAATGAAAATTGTAAATTGTAAAATTGAAAATTTCCTTCTATGGTTGTAATATATCTTCGGTTCTTCCACCTATTGAAATAACAACATTTTTTACGGTTCCGAACTGTTTGAGCGTCTCAGTAATCTGAGCGCGGATAGCTGAAACTTTACATGAACCGCCGACACCAGCTTGCAGCATATCATCGAAATCAGCAGTTGCGGTATAGTTTTTTATCGTTACACTATTTAGTTTAACCCCAGTATTTATTGAGGAATAAAATCCGTTCTTGGCTTCATCTTTTGTTGGGCCTTTTAGCAGTTCTTGCAATGCCACATTTGCAGTATCTTTTGCCCAGCCGACTCTGCGAGTGGTTTCAAAAACTTTATTGCAATTCATTGTATTCGGGTCTTTGATAGAATTGCTAAAATATACTTTTATATACATAGACTGCACATAACCGAATTTGACCGGAATAGTAACTTTATCTATTTCAGAACCATCTTTCGCGGAATACTGAAAAACTTCTAAAATTCCATCGGATCCTTTTGGTTGAGGGTAATTCATCTCTTTATTAAATAAATTAAATTCTCCAGCATCTCCCGGCAAAGTCATTCCAGATTCTTCTGCGAGAATATTCCCGCCTTTTTCTTTCAATCTTACTATATATGTCGATTCAAATACCCGCGCTTCTCCTAATATTTTCAAAGGCAGCCCAATAGTCTCGCCTTTTTTTGGTGAGAAAATATGGATATTTGTTGAACTATTATCACTTGTTATGGTCTTGTCCACTGTCGATAAATCCTGCGTGCTCTCCTTTGTTTGTTCTTGAGTAGTTGTTTGCGCGGCATCTTTTTTGGTAACCGCAGAAAAATAACCCATATAAGCTACAATAGCAAGAAGACAGATGACGAGGATGATGATTAAGATGGCTTCAAGGTTGGTTTTCTTCATAAGTTTATTATAGCAGAAATATTGTTTATTACTAATAAATTTTCAATTCTCAATTTCCAATCAATGTCTCAATTTTCCAATTTCTAAAAAGTTAATTCATTGATTCATTGAAAATTCAATGAAAATTGTAAATTGTAAAATTGAAAATTTCCTTATTTATTTATTACAAAAAAGACAAAAAGGAAAACGAATATTACGGCTAAAACTAATGTTGCAACCATACCCACAATTGACCCAATCAATCCACCCGTGGCAGCTTTGGCCGCCCTTTCTTTGTTTCCATGATTGAGAATCTCAGCGACCAAAATTCCAAGGAATACTCCCACAAGTCCGCCGAAAGGAGGAAGCAGAAGCGTTCCGATGATCATACCGATGATTCCAAAAAACATCGATTTCTGCGCTGCTCCTCCATACTTGGCTCCAAGCATTCCAGTTAGGTAATCATTAAGCATAGATATTAGGGCGATGCCTGCTAAAACTCCCAATTCCCATGGTTGTAATCTTTCAAACTTATCAATAAACCCATAAATAAGGGAAATTATAAACATATAAAGCAGCCCTGGGATAGGAAGAAATATACCAGCAAAACCAGGTAGGAGAAGAATGACAAAACCAATAAATATAATCATTTGGCTCATGGTTTCATTTTAGACCACAATCTTTTATTTATTTCTTATAATATTTAATTACATCCTTAACATCTTTTGCTGTTACTCTTGGAGTTTTGATTTTTTTCTTATCAACATTTTCCAGTTTTACCTTTGCGCAAGCTTCGTCGATCAGATCGATGGCTTTATCGGGATAATTTCTATCTTTAAGGTATATTTTTGATAAGCTGATTGCTGCGTTAATGGCTCCATCTTCAATTATCACATTATGGAATTTCTCAAATTTTGCGCGGCTTCCCATTAAAATCTCTTTAGTGTCTTTCGCATTTGGTTCATCCACATAAACGGGTTGAAAACGTCGCTCCAGCGTTACGTCGCTTTTGATATATTTATCAAATTCACCTGCTGTTGTAGCACCAACCATCTGTAAATCTCCACGGGCAAGGGCGGGTTTGAAAATATCCTCTGCTTTAATAGCGCCTTCTGCGCCGCCGGCGGAGATTAACATGTGCACTTCATCGACGAAAAGAATAATACTTCTGTTTGCTGAAGTAATTTCTTGCATTAATTTTTTAACTCTTTCTTCAAATTCACCGCGGTATTTCGTTCCGGAAACCATTTCAGAGATATCCAGAACATAAACTTTTTTATCTAATAATTCCTGAGGAACCTGCCCGGCTGCAATTTTTTGCGCTAATCCTTCTACGATTGCCGTTTTACCAACACCGGCTTTACCGATCAGAATAGGATTGTTTTTTGACCTTCGGGAAAGGATTTGGATAACGCGCGTTATCTCATCTTTTCTGCCGATTACCGGATCAAGTTTTCCTGATTTTGCGAGTTGGGTTAGTTCTTTGGTGAACATTCCTAAAACTGATCCACCACCTTTAAAGCTATCTTTTTTATAAATTATAATAAATATGATAGTGGCTATTACGAATACTACAATCCCCGGATTTAGGCTTGATAGAAATTCCATTTTCTCTCCTTTTAATTTTTGTATTTATTTTTTAGATTCCCGAAAAAGCAATCGTAACGGTCATGTTTGATTCTTTGAAATTATCGTATTTTTGTCCAACGTAGAATATTGTATTGAATGTAATATTGTTTCCGGATTTTGCAATATTGGAAATCTCAAGCCTATTATATTCGCTTCTTGCTCCAGAGTAGCTACCGGTAGTTCTTTTTGTTTTTGAATCCCAAATGGCAGTGTAATTCGTATAGTTCGTTTTCAGATTAATATTTACCGCCAGACGACTCTTACTTAGCAAACTACTTGGTATTGGCGCGGTGTGGCTGACAATCTTTGTGCTACTTAATCCAGTACAATTATTTTTTGTCAAGAATGCTAAGCCAGTATTATCTGTTGGGCAGGCGCCTCCTTTTCCTGATACCGGTTTTAATTCGTATGTACAAGTAATGGTATTGCCACTTGATTTACATACAGAGCTTGCACTCGATCCAGGAGTGGTTATGGTCCCAGCGTTAGGCGCTATTATAACACCATTATTAGTAGTATTTGTTGTAGGGGCGATAATTGAACCCTCGCTTTTCTGGTTAGTGCTTACGCTGGCGCAGGTGCTTGGAGGCACGGGTCCATAGATAGTTTTTTGTGTTCTATTTCCGTTAAAATATCCTTGCGTAGGTTTATTCCAACTTTTTATCCATGTCCAGTCATTATAATAGGTTTTTGTTTCGCCCCATTTCTTTTTATAATATACGCGGGCTGAAGCACCTGTTACATTACCTTTTTTATCAGTTGTTTTCATAACAGTGATAGCTTTCATATAAAATGAATATGGCCCTTCACCATAGCTAGTATATGTTGAGCCGCTCATTGTGGCTGTCGGGCTGGCCATAGGGTAGTATTTCTTGAGTTCATTTGTGACGTCACAATTCGTGATAGAGGCAAGAGGATCTGAATTGTTTTTAACTGTGAAGGGAATTGTCTTATTCGTTGTCGCCTGAGTTTTAATTTTTGCTTGCGCCGCAGGAGTTAGTTTGATCGTTGCTGCTGCATAAGATAGTCCCGCAATACCAAGTATAGCTGCGCCAACCAAAATAGTGGTTTTTGTCGTTACTTTCGTTTGTAATTTTTGTTTTTTTGACATGCCAAAATATTAATAATATTAACAGGTATTTCCTGCTTACGATCATTGTATATTCTGTGTGAGTTTAGTCAAGAGGTAAAAACAATTAAACAAAAAAGAAAAAAACAAGAAAACAAGAATTCAGAAAAAAGATTAAGAGCCGCGTATTTTTTTGGCAGTTTCTTCAAGAGAAGTATCCTTGAAATCACTTTTTGGCCAGGTGTCGAGTCCATCATTTGTAAATCGCGGAATGATATGGAAATGGAGATGAAAAACTGTTTGTTGAGCATCAATCCCGCTGGCATTCATCAGATTTACTCCTGTTGCGCCAAGGTCTTGCTTTATTAAACTTGAAACCTTTTTCAGCGCAGCAGTTATTTCTTTCAAATATTCATCATCTGCATCAAAGATATCCATGCAGTGCTTTTTGGGGATTACCAATGTGTGGCCTTTTGCAATAGGGTTAACATCTAAGAAAGCTAATACGTGATCGTTTTCCCAGATCTTGTGAGCTGGGATTTCTCCTGCAACGATTTTACAAAAAATACAATTTTCCATTTTTATTAAATTATTAATATTATCTTTTTGCTTTATTGTTTTCTTAATTAATTGTCTTAACCATATATGTATCTTCAAGTTTATATCCGATTTTTTTATAATATTCACGCGCTCCAACTCCGGAAATTACAGCGATTTTTTTATAACCCGCTTTCCTCGCTATTTGTTCAGCTTGGACAATTAAATTCTTACCAAGTCCCTTATGCTGCTTCGCGTCTTCTCCGATTTGTCCAACGTCGAGAGCCTGACCATATGTATGGACTTCACGAATGATAGCGGTTTCTGTAGGGGCAGGTTTGAAACCTGCCCCTACGGGTAGGCGTAACCGTAATAATGCATATAAATGAGAATGATTATCAATAAGTTCAAGGAATACTTCTTCACCGCCGGAGGCATTGTATTCGATCTTATTTAATTTGGGCGTATACAATACGCCCCTACGAGATATTTTTGTTTTGTTGATTTCTTGTTCATTTGTTTCTTTGTCCTTGATTTCACGGCAACGGATACACTGGCACTGCCAACCCTCTTTTTGCGAATGATTATCAATAAGCTGTCTTAGATTTGTGGTTTTATTCCCTGCGATGATACTCTCTTCTGGAATATCGCGGATGAGGCGGCTGATGCGAACATATGGCGGAATGATCTTTTTTATATCACAAATTAGCTTTAGAAGTTGTTTATCTGTGTAGGCTTTATATTTTTTTTCTTTCCAGAGTTTATACAGATCAGAATCTTTGACAACAACGCAGGGATAAATTTTCAACTGATCCGGCTGGAAGTCTTGGCTAGAAAACAGGTCTTTAAACATTTGTAGGTCTTTCTTCAGATTTGAACCATAGAGTCCCGGCATCATATGATAGGAAACTTTAAATCCAAAGTCCTTCATAAGTTTGGTAGCGCGGATAGTTTCAGATACATCGTGTCCTCTGCGGTTCTTTTTCAACACTTCATTGTAGATACTCTGAACACCAATCTCGATACGGGTTGCGCCCATATCACGAAATTTCACAAGTTCTTTTTCAGTAATCAGATCAGGACGAGTTTCGAGAGTGAGACCGATAACTCGAGATTTGGTGGATTCATTTTTTGATTGTTCAATCTGTAGCTGTCGTTTTAGTTCAACTAAATTCAACTTGCTATCTTGATATCTTGTTATCTTGTTTTTTTTCTTCTTTTGATAATTGATCATTGGGAATTGATTGAAAATTGAAAATTGAAAATTGTTGCAAGCCCTATAACATTCTTTCACAAACCAATATTGGTATTTAGTAGGCAGAGCATTAAAACTTCCTCCCATGATAATCAACTCAATCTTGTCCGTGGAGTGCCCGGATTTTTCGAGCGCAGTGAGACGAATTTCAATTTGGCGATAAGGATCAAAATCTGCGAGAATAGCGCGCATCACAGCAGGCTCATTGGACAAATAAGATTTAGGCATATTCTTTTCGGTTGGACAATATAAACAATTTCCCGGGCAACCGTATTCCTTAGTCAGCACGGAAACAACGGCTACTCCCGAAAGGGTGCGCATTTTTGCTTTTCGCAATAATCTTTCAATATCTGAGTTTTTCTTAACCTTTTTCTTTTTCAGTAATTCTTCATAAACCTGAGTTAGCCCGTAGTTTGGCAGAGAATCTATCTTAAACTGCGTACTAATCTCGTTTTTCAGTATCATAAAATCGCGCAGCTTTGTTATTCCCCGTTCGCAAGCGCGAATAATCAGTTCTTGTTTTGCATTATTTATACTCTGCATACTTCTTATTTTACCACTTTCTCTTGCAAAAACCAGTAGTTAAAGTAAAATTAAGGAAATATTAGTAATAATTATATATATGAAAAAAATTGTTTTAGTTTTTGCTTTGCTTGCAGCAGTTTTGATTCCAATGGCAGCCAAGGCCGATGGGGGGATTATGCCGCCGCCAAACTACTGGATTCATGAGACGGATCAAAAGGCAGTTATCGTTTCAGAAAATGGGGTTGAGACATTAGTTCTATCGACTAGTTTTCAGGGAGATGCCAAAGATTTTGCTTGGATTGTGCCAACTCCAAGCAAACCGGAAGTGATGAAGGGCGCAGTGAAGATTTTTGAAGCGCTGGAAGATTATACCCGCGTTTCTTATGGTGATGGCAGGATTTATAATAGTCTGCCGCTTGGGTTAGAGTCTTCAGTACCAGCTCCGGCAGTTAATGTCATCGAAGAAAAAAAGATTGGTATTTATGATATCACGGTTTTGGAAGCCAATGACAAAGAAGCGCTTTATACTTGGCTCAAAGAAAAAGGCTACAATTATCCTGAATATGGCAAGACTATTTTGGACGATTATATCCAAAACAGGTGGTTCTTCACGGCAGTAAAAATAAATTCGCAAGATCTGGCCTACGCTTCGGTAGATCTCAAAAGCGGTACTATTACACCGCTAAAACTGGTTTTTGCTACGGATAAAATAGTGTATCCATTGAAAATTTCTTCTATCACTATGGCAAACCCGAAAGTAAACGGTGATACACCTGTGAGCTCAATAGAAAGTTCGTCCAGTAGTGGAACAGCAACTAACACAAAAGAAATAGTTGCGGTACCACCAAATACAGTTATCCCAAGCAATTATATGGATGTAAAATTGTATGTTTTTGCCGATCACAAAAAACAGATTGACGGATTTACGACTAAATACGCGAACTGGGTGGATGCAAAAACGATTTCCGGATTTGCTCTCGATGATAATGGAAATGCTTGGTATTCTCCAAAAAAAGAGATGTTTCTAACAGTGCTTTATGATAATATGAGTACCCGCGATATGAAGACTGACGTATTTCTGACAAATGCGCAGGATAATGATACTATCCCGCCTTCGCAGTTCTGGGTGTATGTATTAGCCACAATTGCCGTACTATTAATTATTATTATTTCTCCATTTGGGCTTTTCTATATTATTCTAATGCTCTTGGTGATTTTCCTTAGATCTAAAATAACTAAGATATTCTTCTTATTATTCCAAGGAATAATTGCCCTATTTGGCGTGGTAGTATCGATAGTACTTTCCTTTGAGCTAGGCCAAGGATATTCTGACCCTTATAGCTCCCTGCCAGTATTAATTGCTGCTGCGTTAACAACGGTTGCTATGGTTGTAGGTATGGTATTGGAAATAGTTCTAGGAAAGAAAAAAGGTAAATTATAATTTCGATCCGCTAAAGCTTCCATTACAACCAACACTGACTCCTTGGGTGCTTACATGAACAGTGAATGTACCGGAAACGCTGGTGCCATTAAAATTAAATATCTGCTGAACGGTTCCCATGCCGGAAAGATTCATTGACCAAACGGCTCTACCGCTGGAATTGATTTTTGCGCTCTGACCATCTCCAAAGTACACAACATTATTTTTGACGGTCAAACTATCATCGAATACTCCAAGGTTTCCAAGATTAACGCCTGGTACATTTGTGCCACAGTTTCCGTAGCTGTATCTTACGTTGTAATTACCGTTAAAAGAAACTGGCGTTGGAGTTGGTGTTGGGCTTGGATTTGGGTTTGGAGTAGGAATTATTTTTGGGACCACCACAGGAGCTTTTGGAACCAGTCCAAGTTCTGGACAACCAGTACCACCACCGGCATAAGTTCGTCCGGAATAAGTCATAAATTCCCAGCATCCGCCGATTTTGCAATTATATCCACCTTCGGTGGTTGGTAGTCTTTCTTTGGTCAAAGAAGATGGGTCAGGATCTCCGCCACGCGATTTACAACTATTCCGGAAAGCTTCAACTCTCGGAGGAAATTGAGGCGCTACATTTGGTTCTGCCGGAGTGATTCCTACGCCACCTAATGGAAGAACGTCTAAACCCTCTCCAATCGGTTGAAAAGAATTGTTCCAATCAGCAGTAGTCGTTTCAGGCGCAGCTGGTCCGACAGTATAATTTTTCTGCGCAATAGCTCTGGCTTTGCCAACCGAATCTCTAGATTGAGCAAGACAAATGCTTTTACCTCCGCTAGTTGGGAAACAAATGCTTCTTGTTCGTATTACCGCAGCACCGGTTCGAGTTGCCGCATAGGCAGGAGTTACGATAGTTCCTTGCGCGTAAGATTGGTAAGTCTCTATAGAAGTGAAAAAATGATCGAGCGTGGTAAGACGCGCAGCAATAAAGCGCAATTTGTCCCGATTCTGATTTTTCAGAGCATCGAGTCCTAAATCTCTCAATGTTGCAATGTCCTCTACATTATTTCCAAATAAACCCCTGATCCATGAATCAGAAACCAGAATCTCAAATTTTTCCGGTTCATCTGATAGAGCTGTCCAGCTAGCATAATCTTTCGCGCCGACAATTTTATCCGCCCATGCCGATACGGAATCAACGTAGCCTTTCAATTCTGAAGGATAAGAAACTTCATTCAATCGCGTTTTTTCTGCCGCCGCAGCATCAGTAACGTTTTGCAGCGTTACTCCGGAAACTGGCAGCGATCCCTGTTTCATAATTGTATCGCCAAGCAATTTTGCTGCGGAAATTTCAGTGACTTTATCTTGGATAAAACTAACTCTGCTCGCAATTTGGTTATATTTGTATGAGCGGTATGATAGAAATGATACCAAAATAACCAATATCAACAAAACTAAAGCAATCAAGGCAATCTTCGGTTTTTTTATCCCGGCTTTAACCAATTTTTTTATTAATGCAAAAATACCGATCACTATAAATACAATCAATGCAATCCCAATCAATCCATAAATAGCACTTTGCTGATCGTTAGAAGACATAATTAGGTAAGGGACCACCATTATGATTAAAAAAATACCCAAAGCAACAAGACACCCATTCCCTTGTTTCTTTTTTTTCGCGAGAACCGCTTTATCATCAACTGTTTTAATGTCTTCTTTCTTCTCTCCCGCATCTTTTTTTACAGGATCACCGCACTTCGGACAAAATTTTGATTGCGCCGAAATTTTTGCACCGCAATTAGAACAAAACATAAGTTTTAATTTACTTATAAATATATTAAATTACTTACGTTTATTCTATCATAAAATAAAAAATAGTTGTAAATGGTTTATTATAAAAAAATCAGCTGCCATTCTTCTCTTCCGGTTTAAGTTCGGTGCACCAGAGAATTTCGCAAAGAAAATTCTTTTTTGGTATAATGAGAGTTATGGAAAATATTAAAGACGATATTCGAAAAGGATACGATATTATTTCAAGAAGTTTCTGTCATACCAGAAACTATCTTTGGCGTGAGATGGAGCCGATTCGGGATTTAGTTACTGAAGGCGAAGTGCTGGATCTTGGATGTGGAAATGGGAGGCTTTATGAACTCTTTGCTAATAATCCGAAAATTCAATACACGGGAGTTGATTTCAGCGAAAAATTAATCGAATTTGCAAGATCGCGCTATGTTACAAAAGACTTTGAGAGCAAAAGAAAAGACTTACCAGAGCAGAAAGGTCCGACGCCAAAGTTTATCATCGCAGATATTACAGAATTTGAAATTAAGCCGAAGACCTATAATCTGATTGCGCTAATAGCTTCATATCATCATATCCCTGATAGGAAAGAGCGCTTGGAATTATTAAAAAAAGTTCATGATGGTTTGAAAGAAAACGGAACGGCTATTATTACCATCTGGAATCTATGGAATAGCAAAACGATTCTAAAAGTTTTAGATTCCTGGAAAAGAAAAATATTGAGGCAAGAGAGAGGTGGGATGTTTGATATTTTCTATCCTTTCAATGATAATGGCACGATTGTTTACCGCTATTATCGGATGTTTAGCAGGCGAGCTATTCGAAAAGAATTAAAAAAGTATTTCATTATTACGAAAGAGGAGAAATGGAAGAAGGGGCAGAACCTGCCATTTTATTTAAAAGCCAAGTAAAGGCAGGATATTGGATATTGAATATTAGACATTTTGGTTTACAATAGTTCTGTGGTAAACATTAAATTTTATGCAAAAAGTTATAGATAAGATATCACAAGTTGGGAGTAATGCGATTATTATCGCGGCGGCTTCTTTGGCCAGCCGTCTGCTTGGAATTTTCCGAGACAGAGTTCTGGCTTCCGAATTTGGCGCAGGACAAACACTAGATACATATTATTCTGCTTTCAGGATTCCTGATCTGATTTTCAATCTTCTAATTCTTGGCGCTTTATCATCGGCGTTTATACCGGTTTTTTCAAAATTATTCTTCAAAGATGAAAAAGCGGCTTGGAAAATGGTGGGGAATTTCATTAATGTGGTTTTAAGCGTTCTCGTGGTTGCAATGATAGTGGTTTTTATTTTTGCGCCTTGGTTAATGAAGTTAATTAGTCCCGGATTTAATACGGTTCAACTCGAGGACGTTACCATGCTTACCCGCATAATGCTTCTCTCCCCGCTTTTCTTTGCGGTTTCATCAATTATCGGTGGAGTACTAAATAGCCTTGGCCGTTTCTTTGTTTACTCGCTGGCACCGATACTTTATAACATTGGTATAATAATCGGCGCGCTGTATCTGGTTCCGCTCTGGGGAATTTCAGGTCTTGCTTGGGGAGTGGTGTTTGGAGCAATGGCGCATATGTTGGTTCAAACTCCGACATTTTTCAAAGCCGGATTTAGAATTCAGAAAGTATTTGATTATAAAGAAAAATATCTTTTGAGAATTATAAAATTGATGCTGCCGGTTACTATTGGGCTGGCGGTCGTGCAAATAAATCTACTGGTTGACAATATTATCGGTTCGACACTGGAGAATGGAAGCATCGCGATCATAAATCTGGCAACGAATATTATTAGTATGCCGGTTGGGCTGGTGGGAATATCATTTGCGGTGTCGGTTTTTCCGGTTCTCTCTTATGCGTATTCGCAGAAAAAGGAAGATGTTTTTGTCGAAAATTTTGTCAGTACTTTCAAAATGATACTATTCCTCATTATTCCATCGATGATTTTTGCAATTATTTTCCGCGCGCATATCGTGCGTATATTACTTGGTGCCGGTCTTTTCAATGTGAGCAACACTATTTGGACCAGCCGTACTCTCGGATACATGGCATTCGGATTAGTAGCGCAAGCCTTGATACCATTCTTGACTCGTGCTTTTTATGCTTCAGGAGATACCAAGACTCCGGTAAAAATAGTTTTTATTTCCGTGTTAGTGAACGTTGTTGCGAGCATTTTCTTTACCAAAGTTCTTGATTACAAAGTAGTGGGGTTAGCTCTTTCTGCTACGATCGCAGCTTTTGTAAATGTATTTTTCCTGCTAGGGCTCTTAACGAAAAAATTTCATCATATTGATTTCAATAGACTTTTTATGGCAACAGGGGAATATCTGGCTTTCAGTATAATTGCCGGGCTGGCTTCTTATGGAACGCTATATTTTATCGAGCCTTATTTCTATACGATCCGAACCATCGGTCTGATTGGTCAGACAGCAATAGCAGTCTTCGTCGGAGTATTCGTCTATTTACTCCTATCAACTATTTTCAAATCAAAAGAAGCGCAGAAATTTACGGACTCTTTTGCGGGAATTTTCAGGAGGTTGTCGGGAATAGGTAAAGAATTGGGGTAGTTATAATATAAAGGTTATAAAATGGGGTGCAAAAATCCCATTTTTTTGATAGAATGGTATTTATGGATAACATAAGAAATTTTTGTATTATAGCGCATATCGATCACGGGAAGTCAACTTTGGCTGACCGATTATTGGAGTTGACTGGAACGGTGAGTAAACGCGATATGAAGGCGCAGCTTCTTGATTCGATGGATCTGGAGCGCGAAAGAGGTATAACGATAAAACTTCAGCCCGCACGAATGGACTATCATTACGAAATGACAAATGACAAATTTCAAATGTCAAATCAAATCCAAAATCCAAATGTCAAAAAGGGGAAGTTTATTCTTAACCTGATAGACACACCGGGGCATGTGGATTTTGGTTATGAAGTCAGCCGATCGCTGGCTGCTGTTGAAGGGGCGCTACTAATCGTAGACGCTGCGCAAGGGATCCAGGCGCAAACGCTGGCCAATGCTTATCAAGCGCAAGATCAAGGACTCGTAATGATTCCAGTAATAAATAAAATCGACCTGCCGGCTGCAGAACCGGAAAAGGTGGCGAATGAATTAATTAATACTTTTGGATTTAAAAAAGAAGAAATGATTTATGTGTCGGCCAAGACTGGACAGGGCGTTGACGAAGTTCTGGACGCGATAGTTGAGAGAATCCCAGCACCTACTGGAAATGCGACAGGAGATCTACGCGCGTTAATTTTTGATTCAAAATATGATTCTTACCGCGGAGTTATCACTTATGTTCGTGTCGTTGATGGCGAGATAAAAAGTGGCGATATTATAAACTTAATGTTTGCAAATAAAAAAACGGATGCTCTGGAAGTGGGTTATTTCAAACCGGAAATGGTGAAATCAGGAAAACTTTTGGCCGGGGAGATAGGTTACATCGTTACTTCGCTTAAAGACATATCTCTGGCCGGAGTAGGTGATACTGTAACTCTGGAAAAAACGAAGGAAACTGTCCAATCATTACCGGGCTATATGAAAGTGAAGCCGACAGTATTCGCGGGAATTTATCCGGCGGATAGCAATGATCTCAATAAACTTCGCGAAGGATTATCAAAGCTCAAAATGAATGACGCAGCGCTGGAATTTACGGGCGAAAACTCACCAGTCCTTGGACTTGGTTTTCGCGTTGGATTTCTAGGAATGCTTCACCTTGATATTATAAAAGAACGTCTCGAGCGCGAGTTTTCCTTGGAACTTATTATCACACATCCGACAGTTGGTTATGAAATAGATCTGACGAATGGAGATAAAATTCGCACGAGTAACCCGGCAGATTTTCCGGGAGTTGATAGAATAAAATCGATTGCTGAACCTTGGGTACGTACGGAAATATTATTACCGAAAAGCTACGTCGGTCAGGTAATTGAAATGTTGGCGAGATACCGCGGGATATTTAAAGAGGTAAAATACTTAGATGAAAATAAAGCACTGATACTTTATGAAATTCCGCTGGCTGTAATGATTAAAGATTTTTATGACGATCTGAAGTCAGTTTCTTCCGGTTATGCTTCGCTAAACTACGAACACATCGGGCTTCGGGTAGGCGACCTAGTAAAAATGGATGTATTGCTTGCTGGTGATAAAATAGAATCACTGAGCCAAATAGTTGATCGGGGAGAAGCGCAGAAATTGGGGAATGAGATAGTAAGCAAGCTCAAAAAATTAATTCCAAAACAGATGTTTGAGGTTTCAATCCAAGCCGCAATCGGTTCAAAAATATTAGCGCGTGAAAATATGTCGGCAATGAAAAAAGATGTTGCAGGATATCTGTACGGAGGCGATCGAACTCGAAAAGATAAACTCATAAATAAGCAAAAAGAAGGCAAAAAAAAGATGAAGGCGCTCGGACGAGTGAATGTGCCGAGCTCGGTATTCTTGGATTTGATGAAGAAATAGGGAGAAGGGTTTAGGGTATAGGTTGCAGGGTTTAGAATATAGGTATTTGTAGGGGCGAGCCGTTGGCTCGCCCTTTGAATTGGGCGGCTCACCGATCCGCTCGTACAGATATTATTCAGATTCCTTTACAAATTTGAATCTTGGGACTTTCTTGCCCTCGAATTCTATTTTTTCCAGAAACATTTCAGTCGGGCGAACCCAGAGAGCGTTTGGGTCAAATTGTTCTGATTCATAGAGAGCGCGGTAAACAACAAATTTCTCGAGAGTTTCGGAGTGATAAGCCAATCCGATTACTTTATAGAGATTGCCTTTGTAATGCTGGTAAATGCCAGTTTTAGTTTTATTCAATAAGTTCATAAGCTAATTTTTTTAATTGCTGACGCCAAAAAATATTTTGTGGGTTTCTTTCTTCACCGAAATTATTAAAAGGTTTCTTTTGCCAAGGATCGGCGACGATCTGTTCTTCATCTTCCGGTTCTAAAACGGCTTTTTCTATTGTCAAGAAAGATTCGACGCCATTTATATTTGGGGGCTCTTTTTTGATTAATTGGTTTACATCATCTTTTGCGGTGTTGTAGTAATGCCGGGAGGCGCTAAACCATTCAGAATACACTGTTGAGCTCGGATAAGTTTTTTCAAAAAGAAGACTTGCGAAAACCAGAGTTATCCCAGAGACCATAACTTCATCTATAATACAGATTTTTTTATGTTTAAATTTTTCCCCAAAAGTGGAAACCAGGTTTTTTTGAAGATTTTTTACTCTTTCTTTACTGAGATCGCCTGTTTTTTCTGTTCCGATATTTACAAAACTAATTCTTGGTTTTGGCTCTCCGAGATATATAGCTTCCCAAGATTTTGATATAAAATATCCAATTAACCTCGCGCTTTTATCTAGGAAAACCAGCTCTTCTATCCCCTTTTCATGTGCCGCTTCTACAATCTCTCTTGCTCTTAGTTTGAATTGTTCCCGCGTTTTTTCACTAATAAATATTGCGCGGTGTTCTATGTTGGAAAGAAATTTTTTTTCTTGTTTTATGCGAAGGGTTGCTGCCTCTTTATTTATCTCTTTTGGATCAGTATTTTGAGGAAAATCTCCTTTTATCTTTTCTACAAGAGATAGTTCTTTTTTATGTTCCTCATCTTCTTCTGCTTGAGCAAAAAAATCTCTAAGTTCCAGAATGTCTCTTTTGATTCCGGGGCTTCCCATCGTTTCAAGATAATAATCAAAGTTAGACATGTTTGTTTTTTATTTTTATATTTACCACTGACATTCCTATTATTAATAAAATCAAAAGACTTAGTAAAGCGAAAAACTTGAAAACTGTTCCAGAAACCAAAGATATCCCAGCGAAAAAAGCGGTGATGGTCCAAAAGATAAAAACAACATTTCTTTTTGATATCCCAATATCAATCAATTTATGATGCAGGTGGTCTCGTCCTGCTGCCCAAGGTTTTTTGCCATGATAAATTCTGGCGGTAGCGACCCAAACACCGTCAAAAATCGGTAACCCCAAGACCAAAAACGCGGTTGCCATTTTACCACCGGAAACAATTGCCAGAGTAGCGAGCAAAAAACCTAGAAACATTGAACCGGTATCTCCCATAAACATTTTGGCAGGGTTTAGATTGAAAGGCAAAAAACCTAAAACTGCTCCCAAGGCAATAAGAGCAATGATAGCCGAAAGAGGTTGGCTAACAGTGCTTAACATACTCAATAAATAGATAGCAATAAAAGCGATCGCGGAAACACCTATGGCCAGTCCATCAAGACCATCAAGGAAATTTACCACATTAATCATTCCGACAATCCAGAGTAACGCTAGTAGGTCAGCAATAAGTGTAATATTATAAGTTATACTATTAATAGTTATAATAGGAATTTGGATCTGATTGAGATAAATAAATCCTCCAAAGGGATTATTAATAAAAGTAATCCCTACGCCGGCAGCTATTACGGTTAGGCCAGCTAATATTTGTGCGATTAATTTGATGCTAGGATTTATTTTTTTACGATCATCAATAACCCCAGTAATAAATAAAATTATGGATCCAATAAAAAGCCCAAAAATGTATTTCAAATACGCGCCTTGTACCTGATTAAAATACAAAAAAGCGATCATTGATATCCAGAAAGCAAAAAACATAGCAATACCGCCGAGATTTGGAGTTGGTTTTATATGGATACGTCTTTCTTCATCTGGAATATCTAACCATTTTTTCCGAAGAGAAAGTTTGAGTATTGCAAAAGAGAAGAGAAGTGATAATATGGTTGTAATAATAAAATATTGCATAATATATTGAAGTTTTTTGGTTTATATAAATAAAAATAAAAAAATTAATTTAATTTTATGGGTAAGAAAAAAATTTTTATAATCATTGGCGTTGTAGTCGTTTTCATTGTTGTTATAGTTATTATAGCAAAATTATCATCAAGTACAACTTCGACTCCAGAAGTTGTAAATAATAGCTCAGCTCTGCCTGTTACAATAATTCTTGGAAAAGGCGTTGTAAATAAACAATTAGTAAATAAGACAGACGCATTTCTTGTGACAGATAAAGAAATAAACGCGGCAATTTATTATAATTCATTACCTGCCGGATCTCTAGTCGAATATCAATGGTATAATTTTCGCAGCGGAAAAAATATTGTGGTTACTCCGAGGATCACAACACGCACTACAGCAATACAGAGCTCAACTAATCCTGATTTCGCAAAGCTTACCAATGATGGTAAAAAGATTGTCTGGGGGCCAGGAGAATACGCTTTTCGTATCGCCATAGATACTGTTGCGATAGATCCGGAAACAGGAAAAACATTAGCGCCAAAAAAGACTTTGTATGAAAGAAGATATAATGTCTATACTCAAACTGAAATGGATAAGATAAATACGATCAATGCTTTTACTTCTTTCAGCCTAACTACGGCGGTAGATACAAAAGGAAATTTAAAGGAAAAATCCACGACTACTTTTTCACCAACGACATCTGATATTTATGCAGTTATCAAATACGACGGTATTCCAACACAAGCTCATTTTGAAGCAAAATGGATTTATCTTGCTGCTGACAGGCAAATAGACAGCTTTGATAAATATATATCCGGTAGCGGTTCTGTGGTATTTAATATAAATGCGAAAGAGGATATTTGGACGCCAGTAAAAGAATGGCCAAAAGGACAGTATCAATTGCAGTTGTTGATTAATGGAGAGGACTTCAAGAATATCGATTTCTCAGTTGAATAATAAATCGCCCTCCGAATCGGAGGGCGATTTATTTTACCAAATATGTATCTCATCTACCCTGGAATATTTCACAAGTTCATTGGGTTTAAACCAAAGCTTTAGTTCTCTTTTCGCGTCTTTCTCATCTGCCGAAGCGTGGATGATATTACGGACCGTTAGTGTATTATTATTCGCGTAGTCTTTGCTAATATGGCAATAATCCCCGCGAATAGTTCCAGGAGCTGATTCATTGGGATAGGTAGTACCGCACATTGCGCGTACAACCTTAATAGCTTCAACCCCTTCCAAGACTATTGCAATCACAACTCCTTCTGATAGGTATTTAATTAATCCTTCAGCAATTACTTTTCCATGTCTGACAACCACATCATAGTAATGAGCTTCTGCTAATTTTCGGGAAGGTGCAAGCATTTTCATACCGCAAATTTTTAAGCCTCTATTTTCAAACCGTTTTAAAATTTCTCCGACCAGTCCTCTTTCAACCCCATCAGGTTTTATCAGAACAAGGGTTTTGTAGCGGTGGATAGATAGGTCTTTCATAAGAAAGGGATTTATTAGTAGTTTATTTTTTCTTTTTTAAGATTAGCAAGACAATAGTGGCGATGATAAATATTAAGGCGCTGATTAACTGCCCGAGCGTTAAATGCAAAAAGATTTTTGGCTCAATACGAACAAATTCAATTCCGAATCTTATTACTGAATATATCATTAAATACAAAGCAAAAATCATACCAGCTTTTAATTTCTTCTTTTTCGCTAAGACTGCGAGAATGATAAATGCAACAAGAGATAAAATCGATTCATAGAGAAACACCGGATGGAAAAAAGAATCATTGCGATATTCCCAGGGGCGGTTGAAGGGTGTTATATACATTTTGAGAAAGAGGCGAGTCGGGTAGCCAATTAGTTCTTGGTTAAAGAAATTTCCCCAGCGTCCAAAAACCTGTCCAAGCAGCATGGCAGGCGCGAAGATGTCGAGAATTTTCCAAGTATTTAATTTTCTAATCTTGCAATAAACCAGGATCGCGATGAATCCTAATAAAACGGCTCCATAGAGGGTAAGTCCTCCCTCCCAAATATTTAAAGTTTCAAGAGGATGTTTCAGGTAATAACTCAAGTTTAGCGCGACGAAAGCTAATCTGGCTCCGAGCATTCCAAAAACCGCGCCAATAAAAACCATGTTTACCGTATCGTCGAGACTTTCTCCTTCATCTCTTCCACGATAAAGCACGTAGATAAGAGAAGGGATAAAGCCGATAATGAAACAGATTCCGTACCAATGGACTTTGAATTGCGCGATCTGAAATGCTATGGGGTTAAGATTTATGTCATCGCTAAATACGCGCGCAACCCAGTAGGAAAAAAGTGAAAGGGCAGTTGCTGCCACGATGATCAATACAATTTTTGATATTTTTTTGGCCAAAGTTGGGTTGATCTTTCTGTGCTCAGGTTTCTTGGAAGTCTTTTTTAGGCTGATGTTTAAGTTTTTGTTTTTAGGCATACTTCCTCCTATAGTTTAATTAATTTAAGATATTTGTTTTCTTGTTTTTTATCGATCGGAGCAACAATAACAAGATTTAGATTCTTTGGTTGGAATAACTCCCCCGCCATTTTTTTTAGATCTAAAGCCGTTACTTTTTTTATACTACGCGCGATGTTTTCTGGCAAGTCGATATCTTTTTCATAAAGCGCTTGGTTGGCGATATTTGCCGCCCAGGAAGATGAAGCTTCAATCGATAGATCAAGCCTACCCAGCTCAAAGTCTTTTGCTCTTTTGATATATTCAGGTTTTAAACCATTATTTTTAATTTCTTTTAATTTTTTTAGTATTGCCGATACGGACTCTTCTAATTTTGCGCAATTAACACCGGCGCTAATTACAAATGCTCCTGTCTCATCGAAACAACGAGTCCATGAAGAAATATCATAAACCAAGGCTCTTTTTTCCCTAATTTCGTCAAAAAGAATTGAGCTGGAATAGCCGCCGATAATTCGGGAAAGTAGATCAATCGTTGTACGGTCATGATCTGATCGATTTCGTCCAAAAGCTCTAAATCCCATCAGTATATTGGCTTGCTGAGAATCTCTTTTATAAATCTTTACGAGAGGGCTGTCCTGTTTTAAAATAGTTTTTTCGCTGGTATTGAGAGAAGCTTTTTTGATCTTACCGAATTTTTTTGTTAATAACCCTTTTAGTTTTACTTCAGAAAACTTTCCGCCGACTGCGATGACAGTATTTTGCGCTGAATAAAATCGGTTCTTAAAGTTAATGAGGTCTTTGCGTGTCATTTTTTTTATCGAATCAATTGACCCAGCAATATCGCTTCCAAGAGGGTTTTTGCCGAAAATCAACTCCTCGAATTTCATAAAAGCATAATCGGCCGGCATATCGTCATACATTTTTATTTCCTCAATAATCACGCCTTTTTCTTTCTCGATATCCTTAGTATCAAACCTAGAATTAAGTAAAATATCGGAGAGTATATCGACTCCCAGTTCAACTTTGCGCGCCGGCAAGGAAACATAATAGCCGGTAGTTTCTTTGCTGGTATAGGCATTGATGGTACCGCCGACCTGGTGAATTTCCTTTTTTATATCAGTTGACTTTAGGCGTTTTTTGGTGCCTTTAAAATTCATATGTTCAATGAAATGCGCAACCCCGTCAATTCCTATATTTTCGTAGCGTGATCCAACACGGAAAATAACATTTATAAAAATACCCATTGTTTCTTTTTTGGGAACAGTGAAAACTCTTACTCCATTTGGCAGGCTATAGTGATTGTACTTGAGTTTCATAATTTAGTTTATTATATATAAACGTTGGTTGCCAAAAAACTTTCAGTTTTCAATTTCCATTACAGGTATCGCTTCGCGATATATTAAATATAAGAATTGAATCATTGATAATTGATTGAGAATTGGAAATTGTAAAATTGAAAATTTATCCGGTTGAACCAAATCCTCCTCTATTTTTATCATCCATTTTCTCTACTTGAATCAGTCCCACTTTTTCTACCGGTAAGAACATTCCCTGCGCGATGCGTTCGCCTTTTTCTATTCTTACGATCTCATCAGTAAAATTATAAGCACAAAACAGCACCTCATCACTTTCTCCGCAATAGTCCTGATCGATAACGCCAATGTGATTTCCTTGAAATAATCCTTTTTTCTTTGCCAGAGAGCTGCGCGGAGAAATAAGAAAAACATAACCTTCCGGAGTTTTAACAATAATATTAAGAGGTACGAGCACGATTGACTTTGGCGCTACTTCAATATCGATTCTTGAATACAAATCAAAAGCTACAGAGCCAGCCGTTTGATAGGCAGGCAAGGGGAGGGAAGGGTCAATCAATTTAATTTGAACATTCATACGCATAGTATAACTTGGAGAGACATAATATTCAAGGCATAAAAAATGAAAATGTCTAATGTCTAATTTCTAAACAATTTCAAAAATAATTTCCAAATGTTTTTTTATGTTATAATATTTGTGCGACATAAATAATCCCAATCTATGAATCTTAACGACCTGCTTCAGCAATTTCTCGAACATATCGAAGTTGAAAAAGGACGAAGCTTCAAGACGCAAGAAAACTACAAGCATTATCTACAAAGGTTTATCGACTTTGCGGCTGGTTTTGGCGTTAGTGACCCTGCTGCGATCGACCAAGATTTAATTCACCAATATAGACTCTATCTCAATCGTCTTAAAGATAAAAATTCTAGTGAAACTATCATGAAAGTAACACAGAATTACCATATTATAGCGCTTCGCGCATTTCTAAAATACTTGGCGAAAATAGATGTGAAAACACTATCTGCGGAAAAGGTGGAATTGGCAAAACAAGAACAGCGCGAAGTTCATTTTCTTACACCCGAAGAATTGGATAGAATTATGATGGCTCCTTCGCTTTATGAAGAAAACCCATTGAAACGTAAAAGAGATGAGGCGATTCTGCAGGTTTTATTTTCTACCGGTTTACGTGTTTCGGAATTAACAGGATTGAACCGCGACCAAGTTGATCTTACTCGCGGAGAATTTAGCGTTCGCGGAAAAGGTAGCAAACTTCGACTCGTATTTTTATCAAATGAAGCAAAAGAGGCTTTGCAAAAATATATTGAAAGGCGCAAGGATAAAAATAAAGCGGTTTTTGTTCCACTGTATAAAGGGAAAAAACAAGCGGAGGAGCAGGAATTAAAATCAGAAAACCCTTCTTCGCATAAAGCTAAGAAGGGCAAGGAGGTTCGCCTGACGCCTCGATCTGTGCAGAGAATGATCAGCCGATATGCAAAGTTGGCAGGAATTGTGAAAGAAGTAACGCCGCATACGATGCGCCATTCCTTCGCAACAGATCTGCTCATGAATGGCGCCGATATCCGTTCTGTTCAAACTATGTTGGGACATTCTTCAATAACTACGACACAGATCTATACGCATGTGACGAACCAACAGTTGAAGGACGTTCATAAGGCATTTCATAGTAAGAAGAAATAAAAAAGCGCGACCTAAAAGGTCACGCTTTTGAAGATTTACAATGCTTTGGACCAACTGGCGAACGCGTCCCATTCTTCCATCGTGAAGTCGAGCTTATCAATCGCTTCTTTCATACTGAATTCGAGATTTAGAAAGGTAGTCACGCGGATCTTTTTGAATTTCTTAGGATTCGACTTCCACGTGCCTTTTTTGAAACCGAGCTTTTGAGCGCATGCCTGTTGAATGATATTCAGCTCATCCCAATTTTTCTGAAAGAATTCGCGGATTCTCGCGCATTTTTCGAATTGGTCTTTCAGATTTTCGGGACTGTTTGCGGTATCGCATCTTTCAGCTCCTACTCTCAAGTCAGTGTAGTTCAGTGGTGCTGCAGTCGGAGGTTCTTCATCGGTATTTTGTCTAATCAACACTTGCTTTTTTATTTCAATAGCAGACAGCAGCATTTCGATATCTTTGCGAAAAGCGTCGGCTTCGTCAGAAGTATCTTCCGCGATCTGTAAAAGTATTTCGTAAGCATAATTTTTTACTGCTGTATTGTCGCCTTTGCTATCATGGATAAGACCCATAAGTTCGAGTCTGAATGATTGAATAATATCCTTATCCAGTTTCGAATTCGCGGTTTCATCTGTCGGTATTTCGGCAGGGGCTTCTTCGCTGATTTTAGCTCCTTCATTCAAGATTGCAGTTCTTATATAACCACACCTTAAACGCAGAGCGATAGCCTCAAATGAAGAGTCATGTTTGATTCCTTCCAGAATCTCAGCGGTCACTTCGAGAATGGTAGCGGGATTATCGGGGTTATTCGTGACGACTATATTGAGTGCTTTATCAAGCTCCGCAATATTGATATTCAGTGTTGCTGTCTGCTGTTCAGATGCGGTTTCCGGTTGAACGTTTTTTTCTGCTACCGGTTCAAAATAGTCGATGAGATGTTTGACGCCTTCAGACCCATTATCTTTAAAGGACTCTTCGATAAGTTTCCTTGCCTGTTCAGTATCTTGAAGAATCATACCGGATTGAAACCCAATACTTCCATCCTGATAGAATAAGTCCGAGTTACACTTTGCGCCGAGAATCTTTTCCATTGCATGATTGAAGAGCTCTTTGCTCATGTCCGCTATATCGTACTTTACCGGTGCGGGTTCTTCGATCACGCTACTCAGCGCGTCGAATGCGTCGAGTAGTTCTTTTACTTCCGGAGAATCGTCATTCTGGAAAACAACATGGGCTGATTTAATAATTCCCAACAGTACATCTTTTTCGCAATCAGGACGAGGGTTTTTCAGCTCTTCCAGCAAGTTTCTCCATACAACTATCATTTGAGCTTTGATATCGCCGGAAAGGGCAACAGTCTGCGTGGACCGTGTTGGATCTTCTGAATTACAGATCATAAGTTCCGCGGCAAGGAAGAGCGGAGTGTCGCAATCTATACAGAATATATCGTACGATGAGTTTACGCATCCGCAGATTTTACAGATTCCGACAAATTCCATGTTTTTTTCGTATTCTGCGACTTCAAAAAGCGCTTGGTTGCATTCTTCGCAGAAAACCGCGCCGATCTTGTTTGCCGAACCGCAGAATCTGCATATAACGGCTTCATTCGCTGCCTGTTCTTTGAGGCTTTCTATCATCGCGCTTATGTTTTCTCTCAGAGTCCAGCTATCTCTACTTACGGACGCGGCTTTTTCCTGAATTTCCTTTCCTTGTTTCAGGTTCATGTACAGCAGGACCAATCCGATAATTCCGATGAAGATGAGCGCAATGACGCCCCAGTAAATCGTTAACTGGTTTCCAAGTGCAAGAAGATCTGGCATCATAATTCATTACCTCGACTTTCGTAGGATTTTTCAGGCCTTGCCTGATTATGAAGAATACAATTATTTTATTTTCACCTTTTTTGCAAAAGGGTTGAACAATGCTAAGAATTAAAGTACATTTAATGGGTTAATTATAGAGGTTTTTTACCATGTTGTCAATGATAATCGCATAACAAAGCGGTTTTTAATCTATGTATAGCGATGTATCTCCGCAGTATTATGATATATTGCGAGGGGAAATAATGTTTTTTTCAAAGTTAAAAAATGAGCGGAAACTTTATATTGATGGCATTGAAGATGAATAAAAATAAAAAAACCGCTTAGTGTAAGCGACGTTTTTATGTCCTTATGGTGATAATGGCTTGAATAAGCAATAATATCAAAAAACTAGACCAGATAGTCTAGTTTTTTAGTTCATGTTATACCGAAAAATACCAAACAAACAATCATGGGGAGTTCCAGCATGGGAAGGGTAGCTTGCTTTAATGGGGCGGGGAGTGCTTGCTTCGCTTTATGTCTTTTTTGCTATGATTCTTGTATATTAAGTTCTCCCGTGGCTGGAAAGATTTTGAGATGTTCTTATTTCGCCAATAACCACTTCCAAAGAGGCAGGAAGGTTATTTTCTTGCCGTTGACCTGTTTTTCTTCTTCTCGGCCGTCAAAGACCAATATAGTGCCTTTATTGAGGTTGTATTTGTTCAGTGCTTCTAGTAATCCATTTATTTCTCTTTCTTTAGTTTCACTATTAGAAACATTGTCAGTCACTTGGATTGCTTCAACTATTTTTCTGCCCTCTTTTAATACAAAATCACACTCATATTTATCCTTATGATAGAAAATCTCTTTATTTCTGTTCTTTAGTTCTATAAAAACAAGGTTTTCCAGTAGTTTCCCTTTGTTTTCTGAAAAAGCGAATGAAACAGCATTGACCAACCCTGTATCTATGGCATAAATCTTTCTATCGTTGATTATTTGCTTTTTTAACGAATAATCATATTTTGGAACGGAAAAATTGATGTATGATTCTTCCAAATAATCAATATAGCTTTTGACGGTAGAAACGCTATTGAATTCCAATACTTTCTTCAAATTATTAAAGCTGATTAAGGAAGAGATATTTGATAGCAGGTAAAGAGAAAGCTCTTTAAATGCTTTGGTTTCTTTGATATTAAATCTAATCAAAAGGTCTTTTATAAGAATGTCTTGATAGATTTGGCGAAGTTCCGCCTTGTTTTTGCTTTTTACTATTTCAGGAAAACCGCCATATTCAATATACTCCTTTAAATACCTATTCATCAAAGACGATTCTTCGGTAGTATAATATTTTTTGGTTTCAAAACTTTTATATTTTAATAATTCTTGAAAGCTAAAAGGATAAAGTTCTATTTTTAAGTGCCTGCCAGTTAGAGAAGTGGCCAATTCCGAGCTTAATAGTTTTGCATTGCTTCCTGTAACGAATATCTTATATCCGTTGTCAAACAATCTTCTGACAAACTTTTCCCATCCATAGACATTTTGGATTTCATCAAAGAAGAAAACTTTTTGTTTTCCATAGGCTTCAAGAAATATCTCATACAGAGTGGCAAAACCCTTATTTTCAAAGCCAATCAAGCGGTCATCTTCAAAGTTGAGATAATAATATCCTTTATAGTTCTGTGATATTTGCTTGAGCAAGGTGGACTTTCCGCTTCTTCTTACCCCGCTGATAACCGATATTTTCTTGTTTTCAAGAAAGCTCTTTGGTACTTCTCGGGGAATATAATCAAACCTTTTTTCAAAGGTTTTTCTTTGGTCTAGCACCACTTGCTCAATTATCTTTTTATCCAATGCCATTGTATATTATTGGTTAATAGTATCCAATGCCATTGTATATTATTTTAACGGCTTTGTCAATATCTACTAATTTTGCTTAATAAACGCATTTAAAAAACGGTGATTTCAAAAAATTTTCGCAAATTTTTTAAACAATGCTTGATAGTTGGCAAGTAAGTATTTATTATTTTGTTTGTTTTTATTATAGTACCTTTTCTAATTTCTTAAAATAATTTATACTAGAAAGTGAAATAAAAAATTAGTTATGAACAACAAAAAAATTGAAAAATTTATCAAGGAGCTTGCCAAACATGAGAGAGAAAAAACTTCTTATCAATTTGATGACTCTAGAAATAGCATTTTAATTACATCTGGACTTCATCTAAATTGGATTGGCGACTTTTTTTCTAATCCTAAAATAAAATGGGAAGAAAAGGAAATAGCTGTTGAGAAAATAAAATTTACAGGAACTAACCCGAAGATGAATGATATTCTTTTGAACCAATGCCATCGTTCTCCTAAAGAATTTAGAAAGCTAATCAAGGATAATCCTAAAATCAAAAAAGAATTTGAAAAATATGCTTCCTTTGGCAATGAACCAATCCTTGTTAGAAAAGATGAAGATAACAAGGGATATTATAAGGTATTAGATGGTATGCACAGATTTGTTGGAGCTTCATTAAGTAATAAGCCAAAAATAAAAGTCTGGCTACCAATCAATGAAGATGAGGAACTGCCATATTGTGAACCCCATGTAGTTTATGACCTAATGCGAGGATATATGAGGCATGCAAAAGATAAAGAAGGGCAAAAAGAATTATACTATGCTCTAAAGCTTCTAAATCGCACTTATGCTAATGTTAATGATTTACTCAAAGGAAGATTAGGTGAGAAATGGGTTTTAGATAAAGATGTGCAGAATATAATTAGAAAGGTTCTCAAGGAAAAATAAATTTTGTTCTAAATAGCTAAATCATTGATAATAACAAGCCAGATTTGACAAATTGGCTTATTTGTGCTATTATTCTAGTGTATTTAAAAAATGCACATTGAAAAGGAGATGATATTGATGAAAACCAAGTCCATAACCATTGCGGGGCTCGTGATGATTCTTGCTGGCATTGGGGTAATGGTTTTTTCCCAATGCATGGTAAAAGTGGATGGCAGTACCGCTTTCTGGAATTACAAGTGGGCGTATACAGTTGCCATTCTTTCTGATTCAAAAGCAAGAGCGGTCTTCTTTTCGGGGCTCTTTCTTTTCGCTCTTGGCTATATAGTCCCAGCCCTGATTTTTAAGGCAAGAAAGAAGGCGGAAACGAAAAAGGACATAAGAATTAAATTCGTCCTTTTCGCACAGGAGCATCCCAACCACCATAACTGCAAGGAATGTGGACGACTTGCTCATGTCAGAGTCATGAGTTCCGAAGAGTTATGGAATGTTATGATGGTGCGTGGTGGTTCAAAGACCGAGGCTGTCTGCTTCAACAAGGAATGTTCTGTTTACGGCAGGCCTTACCATTACCTGCATACTCCGAAAGATGGAATCAATGTCAGATGGCCAACACCCCAAGACCCCATCGTGTACCATGAAGACGACCCCAATATCTTTATAATGGGGCGAAAATAATATTTACCCGTAACCTACCGCAAAAAGAGAGCTAGGAAATCATCCCTAGCTTTTTTCTTTACCTAAATATAAGTTTAGAATTAATATAGATTATCATTCAAAAAATCTTCTTTAAGCATTTGATGATATTTATCATCAAACTTTTTCTTGCTGATTTTTAATTCAAAAAATCCACCAACTATTCTGGTTGCGAGTATTGGCAAGAATTCCTCGTCAAAAGTTTTTCTTCTTTCTTCGGGTAATAATTCTTTTACTACATTTAGATATTTTTTGGCCATCTCTGGCGAATCAGCAGAAGTATAGGTGCGATGATAAAAATGTGCCACATCATAATATCTCGGCCATAAAGTGGTAGCATGTTCCGCATCAATTAAAACAAAACTATCGCCATTTGCAATCATGTGCCAAGGAGCAAAATCGGCATGAGATAATCCTCTATGATAAGTTGTTTTTAGTTCCTCTACTTTATTTAATAGTGGTTCAAGAGTTGGATTGTCGGCTATATCGTACCATTCCTTAATCTTTTTAAAATAATCATCCCATTGCTCAATGGCTGGTATTTTCCCCTTATCTCTAGGCAAATTCATTTCCTTAATACCCGATAGAAATATATTTGCTTTGGCTATTTTCTCAAGCCAATTATCTAATCCTGTAAGGTTTCTTGGTTCTTTGGTGCCAAGAAGTTTGCCTCCAAAATATTCTCCAATATAATAAAAATTATCATCCATATTGCCTGTTTCAAAAACTTTTGGAACCGAAAAATAATCAATTCTATTTTCTACTAAAATCTTCTGCATTTGGTTATTCCATGCAACCTCATTGGCTGTCCTTTCGCCAATATCTTTTGTAGAAGATAGTTTAAAGAAAAATATTTGATTATCTTTTTTTAGCCTTCCATGAATATGACGCCAAATCTGATGAATTTCTAAAACTTCATATCCCTTGTTTTCAAAAAATTCCTTGACCTTATTGTGATCAACTTCTCCAGCATCTCTAAAGTTTTTTTCTTGTTTTTTGTCCTTCATAATTATTTTCTCCACTCTCTCACAAGTAGCCCCATCAGATACTCATTATGGAATTTATTATTATAAAATATATTTTCTCTTCTAGTCCCTTCAGTTTTGAACCCCAATTTTTTATATAGTCCGATAGCCCGTTTGTTATAATCATAAACATTGAGATAGAGTTTATGTAGTTTCATTTTTTTGAAAGCATAATTAATTAAGGATTTACTGGCATCATAGCCATAACCACTGCTCCAATAATCTTTGTCTCCAATAAGAATAGCAAAAAGAGCATTTTTATCTTGTGGGTTTATTTCTAATAATTGAGTGCTTCCAATATGTTTTCCTTCTCTTGTTTCAATAGCAAACTGCTTTTGAGTTTTATCTTTTGGTATGCCCTTTATCCATTTTTCAATTTCTTTTTTATTGTTTTTTCTTCTGGTGGTAAATTTGTTAACATTAGAATCACAACTCCATTTAACAAAATTAGAAGTATCACTTATTTTGATTGGTCGCAGAATTGTTTTTTGGCCTTTTAGTATCATAGTTTTAATCAATTAAATTTAACTCTTTTAATTTTGGTATGACATCGTGCTCAAAGATTGAACCAACTTTTATTCCATCTGGGATATTAGAGTTTATCCAAAGGATTTCCTCTACCTCGCTTGATGGGGTTGGCTCTCCTTGCCATGACTTAACAATATAAACATTCATTTGGATTTTTCTATCTTCTTGGCCAACCGCTTGAGCGGAAAATACTCCGAATTCTTCAAAATTATCTTCAACCACATTGATTTTAAATTCTTCCCAAAGTTCCCTGGCTAATGCTTGCGTTGGAGTTTCGCCATCTTCAATAGAACCACCGGGAGAAATAAAAAATTCTTTATTTTTGGAGCGTTCTACTAAAAGTTTTTTATCTTTTATTAGAATCCCACCTGATTTATAAATAGTGTTATTTTTCATTTTATCTTTTTTATTATTCAAACAATGATTTTATAGCATCGTGTTTTTCTTTGATAATTTCTCTGCCTTCTGGCATTACTTTTTTCCAACTGTTTTCTAATTTATTTAAAACAAATTTTGTTCCTTTTTCTATATCCAGTTTATGAATTATAAAAGCTAAATAGAATAAAGAGTTTACATCGCTGAAATGGGACATGGCATCGGCACTTGCGACTATTTTTGCTTCCAGTGATTCTCTTTTTATTTCCTTGCTGGCTCTGTGAGTAAATATGCAGTATTTTACTTTATCTATAATTTCTTTTGGATAACCAAATTTTTTTAATATTTCTTCGGCTAATCTGGAGCTATGAATATGGTGTTCGTCATAAAAATCTTTATTTACAAGACAGGAATAATCATGAAGCAAAGCCGATAACTCAATTATTTCTTTGTTTGCCTTTAGTTTTTCAGCCAGTAATAATGAATATTTAACAACGGGTACTATATGATATGAATAAGCGGTAGCCCCAAAGTAATTATCAGACTTTTCTGATGCTTCTTTTACTATTTTTCTTATTTGTTCTAGTTTTTGTTTTGATGTCATTTTAGTTGTTCTTTTATATATTTCTTGATGTGCCCTAAATACTTCCCAGGACAAGCGGTCGGTTCTGGTTTTGTTTCACCATGACCGAGAATATTTTTTTTGGAAATTTTAGGATAATTTTCTTTAATTATTTTTACTGCACTTTCCAGCATCTTTTTATTAGGTATTTTATTTTCATAATCTCCTGAAAAGCAAATGGCGACAGAAGCACAATTGATTGGCCAGCTACCTGCATGCCAGCCAATCTCATTGTCTTGTAATAGTCTTTGAATTGAACCATCACCGTGAATTAACCAGTGATAGGCAAAGAAAACCATCTTACCTTTTCTAAAATGGTTTGACCAGAGGGGTTGACCATAAACATTAGGATTAGCATTTTTCAAAAGATATTGATTTACATAGAGGCGAATCATATGAATTGTAGAAAGTTGAGACAGGGAAATATTGGTTGGTGCAGAAGTATGATGTAAAACAATGTATTGAATCGGTTTTCTTTCTTTGTCCCAATCCTCTCCCGAAGTTCCTAAAAATAATTTATTTTTCTTATAAAATTCATTAACAATATGATAAATTTCTTTTTTTATCTTTTTTCTATTTTCAATATTCTCATCTGGTTTGATAATATATTTTTTAAAATCATCAGCCAATCTTAAATACCAATCTTTCTTTGAAAGATTTTCTTCCCAGTATTTTTGATTAATATATTGATATTTTTTATGCATGATTAAATAATAGCACAAAAAAATCGTTACCAAAAGTAGCTGGTAACGATTTTCAATTCAGTTGGAGAATGTTTAAGCGAAAGACGGGGTGTCGGAAGCCCAGAAATGGTTCGGACAGAATGAAAGAGATTGGCCTGGTTGAGGATACTTGCCAGAGTCAATGTCGTCATAAACTCCGTAAGGGTCAATCTTCTTTCTTTCCCATTTCCTGCCTACTCTTTTGAACTCATGAAGCTCAAAGTGAAGCTGGACAAGATTATTCGTCCAGCCAGTCGTTCCTGCATCTCCGAGATAAGTTCCTGCAATAAGAGGTATCCCGTCATCAAGAGGCTCCTCTGGCCAGAATACCTTTCTTTTTTTAGGTTTGTACTTGGGCATGAAGAAAAGCCCATTTTCTTGCGCTATTACTTGCAGATGGGCATAGACTGTGAGATAAAAAGAATCAGCCTCTATCATACTGCATATCATGACAAAGTTTCCGAAACTCTCTTCCTCTCCCCAGACAGCCCAACCATCGTGTGTGGTATGAACGCCGAAGGGAATAAATACACCCGATTCAATCTCTCTCACATAGTCAATCCCTTTGTGTGGGTCTCCCTTCTTGTCTCCCAGCTTGCCTGTGTAGCACGAGAAACCTTCTGCGATTGTTATTGGATTCTCGTGGAGACGCTTAAAAGGATAAACTTCCAGAATTTTTCTCATTTGTTAAAATACACCCCTTTCCTTCAGATTTTAAAACCTGAAATTCTACATTAAAATAATAGCACAAATAAGCTATTTTGTAAAACTATTTGACCTTATTTCTAAAAACCAAGATTTATGATATATTATCTCTAATTACTAATAGTTTATATTTCATGCTACAAATCGGAATCATAGGTCTTCCGAATGTTGGGAAGTCAACAATATTTAATGCTTTGGTGAAGAACGCGCAAGCGCAGAGCAGCAATTATCCTTTTACCACCATCGAACCAAACGTTGGGATAGTTGAAGTTCCTGACAATAGACTGGAAACTCTGGCAAAGATTGAAAAAAGCGGAAGAATTGTTCCGGCATTAATTAAGTTTGTCGATATTGCAGGATTAGTAAAGGGTGCGGCGGAAGGAGCGGGGTTGGGCAATAAATTTTTATCTCACATTAAAGAAGTCGACGCGGTAGTGATGGTAGTTCGTTGCTTTACTGATGGCAATGTTATTCACGTTTCGGGAAAAGTGGATCCAGCGGATGACATAAAAGTTATCAATCTGGAATTGATTCTTGCCGACCTAGAACAGGTAACGAAATCAGTTGAGCGAACGGAAAAACTTGCAAAATCTGGGAATAAGGAAGAAATTAAGAAATTGGAAATTTTAAAGAAAATAAAAGCGAACCTCGAAAATGAGGTCCCTGTTCGCGATCAGGATGTAGGGGCAGAAAATCTTTTGTCCATCAAAGATGTGCAATTGATTACAGACAAACCGATTTTTTATATTGCAAATGTTGCGGAAAATCAACTCGACGCAAATTTATCAGACCTTGGAATGCCGGAAGGATCGATAAAAATCTGCGCAAAAATTGAAGCGGAATTGAATGAATTAACAGAAGCGGAAAAAATAGAATATCTTGATGCGATTGGAAGGGCGAGCAGTAGTTTGCCCCTACAGGATGTGATCAAAAAGGGTTACAGTATCTTGGATCTCATCTCCTTTTTAACGGCTGGTGAAATGGAATCCCGTGCTTGGACGGTCAAATCTGGAACCAAGGCTCCACAGGCAGCGGGGGTGATCCATGGAGATTTTGAGAAGAAATTTGTTGCGATAGATGTAGTTCCGTATGAAAAATTCGTTGAAGCGCTCGGCTGGGTAAAAGCGAGAGAAAACGGATGGGTAAGAACGGAAGGAAAAGAATATGTGGTGAAGGACGGAGATGTGGTGATTTTTCGTCATGGGTGACGAAAAATCACAAGTTCAAAATTTAAAAATCAAAGTGCAAAATTATGGTATGCTTACGGCATGATATTTGATAATTTTGAATTTTACATTGTCATTTTACATTTTGATATTTACATTTTAATTTAAAAGTACCATGTCTAAAAAGAAACAACCAAACGAAATATTACCTAAGGATCTTGACGGTGAAGCCGAGCTGGATCGTTTTTTGTCGCCTGAAGTTGAGGAGGTGGATGATATTGTTGAGGTAACTCTGCGGCCGAGGACTCTGAAAGAGTACATTGGTCAGAATAAAATCAAAGAAAGTTTGCAGATATTTATTGATGCGGCGAAGAAAAGAGGCGAGTCGCTCGAGCATTCACTTCTTTATGGTCCTCCCGGACTGGGTAAAACCACTCTCGCATTGATAATTGGAAATGAACTGGGAGTGCGGACAAAAATCACTTCCGGTCCGGCGATAGAAAGACCCGGGGATCTGGCGGCGATTCTTACTTCGCTTGAAACGGGGGATGTACTTTTTATTGATGAAATTCATCGCCTCAACCGAATTGTTGAAGAAATTCTTTACCCGGCGTTGGAAGATAGAGCGATTGATATTATGATTGGCAAAGGTCCGGGAGCTCGTTCAATGAGAATAGAGTTGAACCCCTTTACAGTTATTGGCGCAACGACGAAGATTGGTTCACTTTCCGCGCCGCTAAGAGATCGCTTCGGAACGATATTTAATCTAGATTTCTATTCCAAAGATGAAATTTCCGATATTATAAAAAGATCGGCAAAAATATTGGACGTTAAAATAGATAAAGATGCTCTGGAAGAATTAGCCGGAAGATCGCGCTATACACCTCGTATCGCAAATAGATTACTAAAAAGAACCCGCGATTATGCGCAGGTGCGACATGATGGAGATATCACACGTGATATCGTAAGTGACGCGCTCAGTATGTTAGATGTTGATCCATTGGGATTAGATAAGGGAGATAAAAAATTACTGCTTGCCTTGATCGAGAAATTTGGTGGTGGTCCGGTTGGCGTAGAAACTTTGGCGGCCTCAACATCAGAAGAACGCGAAACCATCGAAGATGTTTACGAACCATATTTACTGCAAATTGGGTTTATTGAAAGAACTCCGAGAGGAAGAAAAATTACCGCTAAAGCTCTCAAATATTTCGGCAAAGAAATGCCACGGTCGAAACAGGAAAAATTAATTTAAAAACCTTGTAATCTAAGTCAAAATACTATAAACTAAGAACGTACCTTGAAAACCAGTGTTAGATTACCGAAAGTAAGTAAAATGTGTCCTCCGTCTCGGACATGATAGGGCGGTCCCGCTGAAAGCGAGAAAGGTATTTCTATGAAAGTAAAGAGAGATGATTGGTTGTCAAGGATGTCGCGTCGACGGGTGGAAGCTTTTTTAGAAAAAGTAGGAGTTCAATTTACTGTTAAGGATTTTTCCGCAATCGAGAAAGGAACGAAGATTCTCAAAGCTGTAAGTCCGAAAACAATCATCTCGATGCCGACTGCAATTTCATATGCGCGTATGCTGAAGTTGCTTGAATCGACTGATGACAAGAAAGAAAAATTCGTCGTCACACAGAAAACGCTTCGTGATTATTTCGGCTTCTCGCGTTTTCGGATGCCAGCAATCATTGCCAATGAGTGGGAAATCATACGGATCGCAGATCTGGGAGGATTTTTTCTTTATCTCCCGGAGGCTATCTCGATGGAAAAGCTCAATAATATTCTCGAGCCGATCTATCGGGAAAAAGAATGGGGAGAAAAGGCATTATATTGTGGTAGTTACGGAACAGAAAAAGAACTCTACACTGCTATGCCGCCAATTGAGCCCGGTTGGATGGCGATGACGCTTATTCCTAATACTAACAAAAAAGATTTTCTCGTCCATACGGAGCTTTTAATGAAATTTGTCTGCAACAAGCTTTATAAGGGGAGAATACTTCCGGAAGATGTCGAAAACGCAGTACAAGAATTCAAGTACAGGAAGGAAATAATCCGTCAAATGATTGATAGCGATCAAGAGGATAAAAGCGTTGAAATTCTCGCCAATTTAATGATCAATCAGATGTTCTGTCCGCCCGGGCCAGCTGAGGAGTTTCTTTTTTCAGCTGTTATCCGACTCCAAACCGGCAAAAATATCTTCGGATGTTATCGGGGTTGGACGCGCATGATTTCTTGTTCTGGCGGGTTTTTTGATTTCGGCAATTCCAATGAATTTGGTGGCACTTTCTACAGCTGGATTCCTAACAGTTCAAACTGGAACCTGTCGCGTTTCTATTTCTGTAGATTTCCCACTGCCCCCAAGGTAGCATGAATCTTTGAAATTTTATCGAGGCGGCCCCTTTGGGGCCGCTATTTTTACGCCTCAATATTGGTTTTTCTAATTTTATATTGTTGCATATGAAAGCAACGAGAAAAATGTTTAGAAAAATTGAAAGATATTTATCAGAGAAGGATATAAGAATCACATACTACTTGCCAAAATATTAAAAATGTTGTAAAATTAGCTTAGATTAGCATCTTTTTATTTATATGCAAATCTCAATAATGCTGACAATTTACTTCTTCTTCCTTTTGGGCTATGCAGGCTTCATGGCTTTTGCTTTTTATAAAGTATTTCTTTTTGCGCAAAATAAAGATTTGAAAGGCTATAGTCGAAGGATTTCATTAATTGTGTTGATCTTAGCTTTAGCTATTATACTAATTACTTTTGTCATAATTCAAAGATATCAATGGGATGATAACGTCGGCGTCCTATTTCAAAATGTCTCAACTCTTGGAGGCTAACTATGAATACGGGTATAATTTTCGACCTCTATGAAGATGAAGAAATCAAATATGTTTTACGTCGGCATTGGTTAGCTTTTGCGCCTAATATTTTAATTGTTTCCGGAATGTTAATATTATTTTTTATTGGGCTGGTGGTTGCTAGCGCCTTTTTGAATTCTGCTGACACAACGAACAGTGTAAATATTAGCCAAAATATCGGGCGGGGCATCCTCATTATTTTTAGCAGTATTTATCTGCTTTCCACCGTTGCTTATTTTTACATTGCCTGGCTTGATTATTACATGGATATTTTTATACTGACAAATAAAAGAATTATTCGTCTCGAGCAAATGGTTATTTTTGGTCAAAAAGTTTCCGAAACCAGTTTCCAGCACATTCAGGATGTAAGTTCAAAAGTTCAGGGTTTACTGCAAACTTTTTTCAGTGTAGGAACTGTATTTGTCGAAACAGCAGGTGAACGTGAAAACTTTTCTTTTACAAATATGAAAGATCCTGGTGAAATTGCAGCATGGATTCTGGAAGCGCAGCATAATATTTGGAATAAAGAACCGGAAGACGATATGGTTAAACTGAAAAGCGATCTAACTATTGATAGGAAAAATCATAATTTGAAAAAGGTTTCCAGCCGTACTACTGTAAAACAAGATGGAATTGAGGAGGCGATTAAAGACAAGCTTTTGATCCCAAAGAGAATTATTGAAAAGCTATTGAAAAAGGATCTACAAACAATCGATGAAATACCAGTAATTGTGCCTCCAAATATTGTTTGTCATGCTGATCCTTTGCTAATAAAAAAAGGGTTGGCTCAAGAATCATACAGAGATGGTAGAAAAGTTATTCCAGAGGGAGTAATATGGGAGAGTGAACAGAACATAACTCCTGAAGTGCTTGACGCGCTAAATAGTTTTTGCGATTGTGAAACAGAAATAAACGAATAAATTCTTAATGAAACTAAGCGATTTCAACTACAATCTACCAAAGGAATTAATAGCAAATTGCCATATTGAACCTCGAGACCACTCGAGATTATTTTTGTATAATCGAAATAATGGTAAGGCTGAACATAAACATTTCTTTGATATCATTGACTATCTAGACGCGGGCGACGTTTTGGTTTTTAATGATACGAAAGTTTTTAAGGCGCGGATATTTGGGAAAAAAATTACAGGAGGAAGAATAGAATTTCTTCTAATGCGCCCGATTGATAGTTTTGTCTGGGAAACATTAGTTAAAGGAAAGATTTCTGAAGGTGAAGAAGTATCTTTTGAAAATGAGACAATTGCAAGACTGATTAGTAAAGAAAAAGATGGAACATGCAGAGTTGGATTTAATAAACCCTCGGAGCATGTTTTTCAATATCTCGAAAAGTATGGAGAGCTTCCACTTCCGCCGTATGTAAATCCCAAGGTCCGATCTTCGGGGTTACTTCAAGGTCGGACATTGGGATTCTTCTATCAGACGATATACGCTGATAAGATTGGTTCAGTTGCGGCGCCGACGGCAGGTTTTCATTTTACACTAGAAATGATTGAAAAAATCAAAGCGAAGGGGATAAAGATTCTACATATCACACTACATGTTGGCCCAGGAACTTTCCGACCTGTGAAAACGGAAAAAATTTCCGAGCATCAAATGCACGAAGAATTTTTTGAAGTGAAAAAAGAAGTTTGGGACGAAATTATCAATTCGAAAAAAGAAGGGAAGAGAATAGTAGCGGTCGGGACGACTACAACGAGGACACTCGAAGCGATAGCGCAAAAATTTTCAATTTCCAATTTTCAATTTCCAATCAATGATTCAATGATCAATATTCCAGATTCTAGATTTCAGATTCTAGATTCTAAATTCATTGGATCGACTGATATTTTCATTTATCCTCCATACAGGTTTCAAATCGTTGATGCATTGATTACAAATTTTCATCTGCCAAAATCGACGCTTCTAATGTTAGTCTCCGCTTTTATCGCGCCCGGCAAAACAGAAGGTGTTGAAACAATAAAAAAATTGTATAATATAGCAGTCGAAGAAAAGTATCGTTTTTTCAGTTTCGGCGATTCAATGTTTATAAAATAATTTATGAGAATTGATATTATTACGTTATTTCCGGAGATGTTTGAAGGACCTTTTAGCGAGAGCATTATAAAACGCGCTGTGAAAAAAGGCGTTGTTGGTATTGATATACATCAGCTTCGCAAATGGACAACCGACAAACACAGTACAGTTGACGACAGACCGTATGGAGGAGGTCCGGGAATGGTTATGAAGATCGATGTTGCATATCGCGCTTTAAAGCAAATCGCAAAAATAGAAAAAAAGAATAAAGATGTTTGTATAATTTTACCAACGCCAAAAGGGAAAAGGTTTAATCAAAAATTAGCTACTAAGTTAGCGAAGAAAAAGCATCTCGTTTTTATTTGCCCGCATTATGAGGGATATGATCATAGAATTGAATCGCTCGTTGATGAGAAAATTTCAATCGGGGATTATATTCTAACCGGTGGGGAATTGCCGGCTGCCGTTATTGTTGATAGCGTTGTTCGGTTGATTCCGGGTGCGATAAAACCTGAAAGCCTTAAAGAAGAAACATTTTCAAAAGAAAATTATATTGAATATGAACAATATACTCGCCCTGAAATATTTGAAGCAAATGTTCGTGGCAAGAAAATAAAAAAGAGAGTACCGAAGGTACTCCTCTCTGGAAACCATGCTTTGATTGCGAAATGGCGGGGGAAAATGAGCAAATAAAAAACCCGCCGGAAACGGCGGGAGTTTACAAAAGCTAAAGCCTGAAAAAGCTTACATGATTTCGCAATCGAGATTGCAAGATTTCACGAACGAGAGTAATTTTCTTTCTGAGATTTTTTTAAATCTCATTATGAATGCAGTTTCGTTGTTTCTGGGATGCATTGTGTTAAGGGCATCTGTGGTATGGGAACTCAAATAAATTCCTTCATTTTTCCCTTTGTCCATAAGATCATTAATCACCATCTTGATTTTATTGGCTTCTATCGTTTTCATGTACTCTTTGAAGCTTAAGACCAATGAGGTTGAAATTTCATTTTGTTCAACCCCAAAAAAAACCCCGTTAACTTTAAGTCGCATTTTTTGTGGTCTCCTTTTTTAATATGTCATGAGAGAACTTCCGCTGTTTTTACTTATTGTCTTTCTCCTTTCCCCATTCTTTCGATAATAACTTCTCGGAGCTTTTCCGCCACTAGCTGCGCTGTTCGCATTTTCGCGAACGACTCTTTATCCTTCATGTATGCCAAGGATGTTATAATCGCGTTTTGTTCGTCGTATTTTTTGCGCAGCTCGCTGATAGTGAAACCATCGAAGTTTTCCGGCGTTTGTGCGTCAAGAATTCTGAGGCGGGAAACAAGTTCCTTTTCCACATCTTCCATTTCCTCTTTCAATTTTTCGTATTCCGAAAGATCGTTCAATTGCATTGACCTGAAATTTTGCTTTTTTTCTACAACTATTTTGAAAAGATATTTAAACATGAAAAAAAGAGCAGATATACTTATCTTTTTCATTTCCATATTTCCCCCATTTGTCGATTTTTTAAAACTGCAAAATATATAAACTCAGTCTTATTTTAGCAAAAAAATGGTTATTATACAAGGAATATAGTATTTGTGGTATAATAAATTGTTATGAATAAATTTAAACTATTTTCAAAATTTGAGCCTACCGGAGATCAACCTCAAGCAATTGAGGAGCTTTATAGTGGGATCGAAAAAGGTTATCGCGATCAGACTTTGAAAGGTGTTACCGGTTCAGGAAAAACCTTCACGATGGCTAATATTATCGCTAAAGTAAATAAACCAACGCTTGTCATTGCGCATAATAAAACTCTTGCTGCGCAACTCGCTTCCGAATTCCGGGAATTTTTCCCGGAGAATGCCGTCCATTACTTTGTTTCTTACTACGACTATTATCAGCCGGAGGCATATATACCGAGATCTGATACATATATTGAAAAAGAAACTTCGATTAATGATGAGATTGATAGATTGCGCCACGCAGCCACTTATTCATTACTAACTCGAAAAGATGTAATTATCGTGGCTTCAGTTTCCTGTATCTACGGTCTTGGCGAACCGGAAGATTATCTGAAAATGTTTTTTACCCTCGATGTTGGGCAGAAGATTTCCCGCGAGGAAGCGATTCGTCAATTAATCGATCGGCTATACGAAAGAAATGATTTTGAATTGTCTCGAGGAAAATTTCGCGCAAAAGGAGACATTATTGAAATTGTGCCGGTTTATAGCGAGGAAGTTTACCGCATCGGATTTTTTGGCGATGTGATAGAATCGATTGAAAAACTGGATGGTATTACCGGAGAAGCTCTCGAAGAGCTTGGCTCGATTGAAATACCGCCGGCGAAACATTTTATGACCGGAAGTAATAAACTCAAAACCGCGATCAAAAATATTAAAGCCGAAATGAAAGATCAGGTAGAAAAATTTAAACGTGAAGGAAAGCTCATTGAAGCGCAAAGAATTGAAGAGCGTACGAATTTTGACATGGAAATGTTAGAAGAAATCGGCTATGTAAATGGTGTGGAAAATTATTCGCGTCCACTTTCGGGACGCGAACCTGGAGCGCCGCCTTCAACCTTAATCGATTTTTATGGAGAGGATTTTCTTCTTTTTATCGATGAATCGCATATGACTGTACCGCAAATCGGTGGAATGTATATGGGAGACCGCGCCCGCAAGGACACTCTCATTGATTATGGATTCCGTCTGCCTTCGGCAAGGGATAATAGACCGCTGCGATTCGAAGAATTTGATAAGAAAATTAAACAAGTCATTTACGTTTCAGCAACGCCGGCGGATTATGAAATGAAATTAAGCGAACAGATTGTCGAGCAAGTAATTCGTCCAACGGGTTTAATTGATCCTGAGATTGAAATTAAATCTACAGAAAATCAGGTTGATGATCTGATAGAACAGATTCGGCAGAGAACTTCGAAAGGTCAGAGAGTTTTGGTGACAACATTAACCAAAAAACTTTCCGAAAGATTAACGCAACATTTGGCTGAATTTGGAATAAAGGTTGCTTATCTGCATAGTGATATTGATTCGCTGGAACGCCTCGACATTTTACGCGATTTACGCGCTGGCGTTTACGATGTTTTGATCGGAATAAACCTTCTTCGCGAAGGTCTCGATCTGCCGGAAGTTTCGCTGGTTGCAATACTTGATGCTGATAAAGAAGGATTCCTGCGCTCTACTCCTGCCCTCGTTCAGACGATGGGTAGAGCAGCGCGCCACGTTGAAGGAAAAGTTATAATGTATGCGGATACCATCACCGGTTCGATGAAAAAAGCGATTGATGAGACGACACGCAGAAGAAAAATTCAGATGGAATATAATGTTGCACATGGTATAACTCCGGTTTCAATTACGAAAACTGTCCCTGAAACTTCGGATTGGCGAGAGGATCAAGAAAACAAGAAATTAATAAAACAAGAAATCAGGGGAGAAATTCCAAAAGACGAGGTGAAAAAAATCATTAAAACATTGGGAAAAAAAATGGATATTGCCGCGCGCAATCTGCAATTCGAATTGGCAGCGGAGCTTAGAGATCAGATTGAAGAATTAAAAAAGATATCGTAGGGGCAGGTTTTTTATTGTTTATTTACCAATTTTAGAGTAGAATTAGATAAAAGAACCTTAAAAGAAAGGAGTGAAAATCTTGGCGAAGAAACCGGGAGATAAAGAAAAGTTGAAGGATTTTAAAAAGAAAGAGAATATTGTAGCCAGCGAAAAAAAGCTTAAGGAGTTTTTGAACAAGGAAGTTGTTATTTTAACCAGTAGTAGATGTTTTGTAAGAGGCTTTCTAAAGCAGATTGGAAAATGGAATATTATTCTCGAACCCAACAACCAAGTATTGCTCAGAGCAAGTGTTATCGGAATTAGAACTGTTGAAAAAATCAGGGAAGACTTTGACAAAAAACACGGTCTCTGGGTTCTTTTCCATGGTTTGTGGGGGAGAAAAGCAGTTGATTTTCACGCGCTTGCTCCTAATGCTTTTGTTGCTTTTCTCTATACTGATGATATCTACCATAGTTTCTATGATGGGAATCTTTATATAGTTAGAGCGGAAAAATTAGATGGGGAGCGCAAACCGGTCATTCGTATTGAAAGGGATGATTTAAATTCATAAGAGGCGATTGCTATGGTAGCGATCGCCTTGTTTTTATGTTATAATATGAGGACAAGCAAACAAGAAAGCAAAAAATCAAGAAAACAATGAAGAATAAATATTTAGAAAAGAAAATTAAAGAAATTCCCCACTCGCCCGGTTGTTATCGTTATTTCAATGATAAAGGCGAGCTGATTTATATTGGAAAAGCGAAGGATCTCAAGAAAAGAGTATACTCTTATTTTGTTGGGTTAAATGACCCCAAAACCGCGGTTTTGGTTGAAAATATTGCAGACATAAAATGGGAAACAACCGAGTCGGAAATTGAAGCTTTAATTCTCGAATCATTGTTAATTAAAAAGTACAAGCCAAAGTTCAATATCAAAGTTAAAGATGATAAAGATTTCCTTTGGATCAAAATTGATATGGGGCAGGATTTCCCGATGCCGGAATTGGTTCGCAGACCGGAAATGAATATTAAAAAAAGATCGATTAGATATTTTGGACCCTATACAGATTCTAGGCTTCTCAAAGAAGGTTTATCGATTTTGCGCAAGATTTTTCTGTGGCGGGATTGTTCTGCCAATAAATTCAATTTTTATCAGAAAAAAGGGAAGCCATGTCTGGAATATTATATTAAAAATTGCAGCGCACCTTGTATGATAAATAATAATCATTCGCAATCAGAAACTATTATCAATAAACAATCATTATTAAATAAAAATGATTATCAATTAGCAATTAAGCAATTCATCCTTTTTCTTCGGGGCGGTAAAATGAAAATCATAAAAGACCTGGAAAGCAAAATGAAAAAATCTTCAAAGAAAAAAGATTTTGAAAAAGCTGCTTATTATCGTGACCGATTGCGATCTTTGCAACATATTGATAAAAGTTTCAAAATGCGCGATGTAGAAAAACAGGAAAAGACCAAGGATCTGGAAAAGTTTATCGATAGGATCAATATTGATCTTGGCTACAACTTACCTGCAAAAAAAGATTTCCGTATAGAATTTTATGATATCAGTAATACTTCTGGCTCTGAGTCAGTTGGTTCGATGGTGGTTTCGGTTGGAGGTGGTTTTGCCCGCGGAGAATATAGGAAGTTCAAGGTGCGGACGGTTAAAGGGCCTAATGATGTAAAGATGTTAAGAGAAATCCTACAAAGGCGGTTGCAAAAAATTTTCAATTTTCAATTTTCAATTTCCAATCAATTTTCAATGACCAATGAAAAAAAGGATATCAGTTTCTCAAAAAAGCCAGATTTGATTGTTCTGGATGGCGGGAAACCGCAATTGGGAGAGATTGGGAGATTGTTTGCGCAACTCAAAATTGACATCCCTTTGCTTAGCCTTGCGAAAGAAGAAGAGGAAGTATTTGGTTTAGTTGGTGGTAAATTCAAAAAAACGAGCATCCGGAAGAATTCACCGGAGGGATTTTTTATCCAAGTTTTGCGAGATGAGGCACATAGATTTGCTATTACATTTCATAAAAAACTTCGCTCAAAAGGATTAATCCGCTCAAGACTCGATGATATCGAAGGGATTGGTCCGATAACAAAAAAGAAATTATTAACAAAATTTGGAAGTGTTGAGGGGATAAAAAAAGCCTCAGTTTTAGAAGTAGCCGATGTTGCAGGCAAAAAACTTGCACACAGAATCAAAGAAATGTTGTAGAATATATAAAGAAATATTAAATATGAAATATTTTTATGAACCCAGAACATTATTTCAAACAATTCAAGAAAGTAAATATTCCAGAATGGGAAGTTGAATTTACTGCTGTCAGATCTTCCGGTCCGGGAGGGCAGAATGTCAATAAAACCGCAACAAAAGTGCAGGTTAGTTTTGATATTAATACCTCAAAAAGTCTGTCAGATGAACAGAAAAAGATTATTCGTTCCAAATTGAAAAACTATATCAACAGCCGTGGGGAGCTGGTTTTAGCCGAGCAGTCGAGTCGTTCGCAATTTACGAACAGGGTGAATGTTTTTAAAAAGCTTGAGAATATAATAAATAACGCTCTGATTCCAGTGAAAGAAAGAGTGGCAACCGGGATACCAGATTTTATTCAGCAAAAAAGAGTAGATGAAAAAAAGAAAAAAGGAAGGATAAAACAGACGAGAGGCAATATTCGCTACGAGGACTCAAGGTTTTGACCTTTTTCTCTCTTTGTGCTATCATTGTGGATAGTTACATTAGCTTTTTAGTTTGAAGACAAAAATAAATATAAGAAAAGAAGATGAAAAAAATACTATTAAAGTTTTTGATTGGCTGGGCTGTGAACATGTTGGGACTTTATATCTGTTCCGCCTACCTATTTGACAATTTTAATTATAATGGTTGGGGCGGCTGGCAAGGGCTTTTGGTTGTTTCTTTGATCTTTACAGTAGTGATGATCATCGCCAAGCCGCTATTAAAAATTTTATCACTGCCTTTTTACTTTATCTCACCAGTATTGTTTGTAGTTTTTTACTCATTCATATTGTATGGGATAACTTTTTTACCTCAAAAATGGCTGGATCCGATTGATATCAAAACAGCGCTTTTTGCAGGGATAGCAATGATGGTGGTAAATGTGTTAGCGAGTATATTTAAGTAACGCGCGGGCGTCGTATAGTGGCTATTATATATCCTTGCCAAGGATAAGACGGCAGTTCGATCCTGCTCGCCCGCTTTAAAAAAAATAACGAAAAAATTTATACAAAGAAATTTATACCTTTAAATATATAGTAGAATTTCTTTGTAAGAGGAGTAGTTGTGGGGTGCTTGGAAGAAAAATTCTAATAAAGAGAATTTTTATGGAAAGTACGGAACGAACTACGACGAGGCCTGATAGCCAAGTGGTAAGGCAGGAGTCTGCAAAACTCCCATCGCCGGTTCGATTCCGACTCAGGCCTTTAGGAAAATATTAAACTAAAAAATAATTATGGGATTAAAGGAAATTATCAGTATTGCTCAGATAGTCATATCAATTCTGTTGATACTATCTATTCTATTGCAATCACGCGGTGCCGGTCTTTCTGGAACATTCGGAGGGGACAGCGCGGTTTATTCAACCCGCCGGGGGCCGGAAAAGTTTCTCTATTGGTTAACTATTATATTGGCTCTCTGCTTTGTGGGGTTGGCTATTGCCAGCTTAATATTAAAGTAGTTTTATGAAATTTCCTTCTTGGAAAAGAACGAAAATATTTTTTGGTATACTTTTGAAGAAACTTTCTTTGATTGAAAAAATAATAGTTTCAATTCTTTTGGTTTTGGTTATTGCCGATCTATTCGGCGCTTTTTCCTTTATTTTTAATAAGGGTGGGAATATATTGCCGACAAAAGGAGGTATATTAGTAGAAGGTATGGTTGGGCAGCCAAAATTTATCAATCCGCTCTATGCCAAGTCAGAAGTTGATAAGGCTTTATCGTCCTTAGTTTTTTCTGGCTTAGTCGCATACGACAAACAAAGGCGAATCGTTCCGGGGTTAGCGCAGAGTTGGGATGTTTCTGAGAACAAGCAGGATTATACATTTTATTTAAAGAAAAATGTCAAATGGCATGACGGGTCTTCTTTCAGTGCTGATGACGTAGTTTATACTTTAGCGGTTTTACAAAATCCGGATTATAACGAGGCTATGAAGCCGATCTGGGATGGAGTAACAATTGAAAAAAAGGATGGCTATACGGTTGTTTATCATCTACCAAAACCATACCCATTATTTCTTGAAAATGCTACTGTCGGTATTTTACCTGTGAAACAGTGGCAGAATATCGCGGTAAAAGACTTTGCAATGTCGACTCTCAATATCAATCCAATTGGTACTGGTCCATATGTAATAGATACGGTAAATAGGGACAGCTCAGAAAACCTTATAACCTCAATCAAATTTGTCGGAAGTGATTTTTTTGTTGGCGGGAGTCCTTACATTGAAAACCTTGAAACCAAGTTTTACAAGAGCAAAGATGATCTAATTAAGGGTTTTAGTCAAAAAGAGTTTTCGTCTTTTGGGCTATACTCAGCAGATGCTGCTGTGGTGGCCGAAAAAACTGGCGGATATAATAACTATAATGTAAATCTTCCGCAATATGTCGCGTTATTTTTCAATATGAGTAAAGTCAGTGTTTTAAACGATAAATCAGTCAGACAAGCTCTGGCATACGCCATTGATAAAAATAAAGTAAATACCGTAGCAACATATAGCGCAGGAGTACCGATTGATTCCCCGATATTGCCGGGTTATCTTGGTTATAATGCTGAAGTGAAAAAATATTCCATTGATCAAAAAGGTGCTATTGCGCTGTTAACGCAAGCCGGATGGTCTGACCAAAATGGAGATGGCGTGGAAGAAAAAGACGTTAATAGACTGGAGTTTGATCTCGTAACATCCGATGACCCGCAATTTGTGCGTACTGCTAATGAACTTTCTGCAGAATGGGCAAAAATAGGAGTGAAAGCAAATGTGAAGGTCTTTGATGTTGCGCAATTAGAAAGAGATTATATAACTACGCGAAATTACGATCTTCTTCTCATTGGCCAAAATATTGGCGGCAACTCCGACCTTTATCCGTATTGGCACTCTACGCAGATAAAATATCCGGGTTTGAATCTAGCTGTTTATGCTAATGGCGAAGTGGATAAATTACTCGAAGAAGCGAGACAGTCCGATGATACGAATGTGAAAATCAAAGACTATAAGAAATTTCAGGATATTGTAGCAGAAGAGTTGCCAGCAATATTTATTTATCAGCCGGTATATGTTTACAAAATATATGACAAAGTGCGTGGGATTGATCTGTCGGGGATTATAAATACTTGGGATAGATTTTATGATGTTGCAAATTGGTATGTGAAATATAGAGCGAAATAAAAAAATAAGTCAAAAGGCTTATTTTTTTATTTCGCTCTATTAATAGTGATTTACTATTAGTAATAATATGCTGTTGACAATGATTGGCTAGTAGTAATACAATGCAATTAGGAATGGTTATTATCACACTATCATTACAAACGTTACAAACAAAAAACATTTTATGGTAATAGAAAGGTTAACCAACCAAAAAAAAGCAATCCTAGATTACCTGAGAATGACGCCCGGTCACCCAGATGCTTATGAAATTTACGAAGAGGTAAAAAAGAAGTTACCTCAGATTTCACTTGCTACCGTTTACCGCAATCTTGATACGATGGTAGGGAAAGGTATGATAAAAGCGTTGCGCATAAAAGATGACCGGTTTAATTATGATGGGCATGAAGGAAAGCATCATCATTTCCATTGCGCAAAGTGCGGGAGAGTTTACAACATTCCCGACAATATTCTACTGGATTTGGAAAAAATTAATGAAGAAGGAGTAGTAGATCTAATCGAGGAATATGCTGTTATGTTAAAAGGGCTATGTATGAATTGCAAAAGAAAGAAGGATAAAGAAATACAAAAGCCCCGGAAATAGTGGAAATAGTTTCTGCGGGGCTTAAGAATTCTCTTTTGTCAAAAGCTTTTCTTGAGCGGTGAAAAAAATAAGCGGCTCTTCGATCTTCATCGCGAAATCAAGAATTTTAAGAATGTATTTACTGTCGCAGTTTTCATTAATAAACCACGATGCTTTTTTTAAGATTTTTGCGCACAGCTCAGTATCGAAACAAATAACTTCTTCTGCAAGCTCAATGCATCTTTCGATGTTTGAAACAAATGGTAGTTCTTTTTTTATATTGTTGCAGAATTCTTCCTGAAATTTCAAGTATTCAGGGTCTTTATTTATTAATGTGCTGTTCATTTTCTCCACCTCCTCTCTGACGAGTGTATCTGCCTAAATTTTAGCGCAAAAAATAACTTTTGTCAATATTTATCTGAAATAAGCCATTTATTTAATCTACAGTGATTTATTTAAGAAAAATATATAATTTTATTGATTTATTACATAAACCATTTATAATTGAGTTATTAAAGTAATAATTCTAACGAAAGGAGTTTTAAATGAATACAAATGAATTAGAAAAACAAAAAAATGTTCCGGAAAAGCCAGTAATTGTTGTTGAAAATATTGAAGTCTTAAAACGTTTGGCAAACATGAATTTAAAAGGATTGGAAGAAAAAAATTTAATGGGTTCGGATGAATATAGAAAAATGCAGCAGTTTTTAGAAGACATAAAAAATCTACCAAGTTCAGCTAAAGTGCCAAGAGAATTACTTTCAAAATATAAAGTCATCATTGATAATATTCAAGTATTAACGCGTGCAGCAAAATATGAAGTGTTTAAATCTTCAAAGACTGCCATGGGCGGGATAATAGGTAAGAAAAAATAGTTATTAGTTTTTATTAAAAGGTGCCCCCATATCTTTTGGGGCATTTTTTATTTTCAAAAAGTAGTAAATAAGGTATAATTAATGGTGTGCGCTCCGATGCTGAAATTGGTAGACAGGCACGCTTCAGGAGCGTGTATCGCAAGATGTGGGAGTTCGAGTCTCCCTCGGAGCATTTTTTCTGAAATAAATAACCCTTGAGGTGATTTATTTCAGAAACATATTTCAAGGAGACGAGAACGAGCCTGCCAGCCGGTAGGCAGGTCTCTTCTGCGGCATTAGTAGTTTGTCAAAAAATGGGAAAATCTATACAATAAAAATATATAGTAGGATTTTTCCATAAGAGGAGCAGTTGCAGAATGCTCGAAAGAAAAATTTTTAAGTAAATTTTTATAAAGAGCATGGAACGAACTGCGACGAGGACACGTGGCGGAATTGGTATACGCGTACGCTTGAGGTGCGTATGGAGTAATCCTTGGAGGTTCGAGTCCTCTCGTGTCCATTATTATTAAATATAACTTATGAACATCGCTGTATTTATTTCCGGAGGGGGGACGACTCTCAATGCGATTGCTGAGGCGATTGAATCTGGCCGTCTGAAAAGCAGGATTGTTCTTGTTATTACCACAAAAGAAGAAGCGGGTGGAATTGGAAAATATGTAAAACCGAGAAACATCCCTTATGAAGTTATAAATCGTAAAAATTTTGCCAGCGATGAAGAATTTGGTCAGACATTAGTTGATACTTGCAAAAAATATGGGGTGGATTTTATTTGTCTAGCTGGATTTCTGCAGAGAATTCCTACTAATGTTACGGCTGAATTCAAAGGCAGGATTATCAATTCCCATCCCGGAGATACGAAAAGGTATGGTGGGGAAGGGATGTATGGAAAATTCGTTCATCAGGCAGTTTTAGCTGCTGGTGAAAAAGAAACAATGTCCACGATTCATTGGGTGGATGAGATTTATGATAGTGGGGAAGTTATTAGCCAGATAAAAATGCCGATAACTGCTGATATCAAAACAGCGGAAGAATTAGCGATAAAATTATTACCGATTGAATGGGAAAATTATGTAGCAACACTGGAAAAAATCGAAAAAGGTTTATAAAATATAACGGAGGTGATTACATTGTCTGACCCGCCTTTTGAGGTTGAAATGGTCTCTTCAGTATGCGGTGTACCGGACGAAAGCATATTCAAAGAGAAAAAAAAGAAAAAACCTGATTATCGGTCACTCACTGAAGAAGAGTACGCAGAGCGTTCAGCAATTTATGCGAATTACAGAATTGATGAATTAAAAATTTGCAACGATTGCGGAGCAATGTGCTGCGTAAACGAAAACTGTCCGGGTTAATTTTCACTTTTGGGTTAACGGCGCCCTGTTTTTTAAGGCATTTATTGTCTTAAAACAAAGCCGTTTTATTTTTGGCAAAAATATTTTTTATGCTAAAATATTTCTATGAATGAAAAATACAAAAATCCATATTATCACGTCTATAATCGTGGATATGATAAGAGGCGCTAATTCAAATTCCCAACGATCTTAGTAGAATTATGAAACAAAATTTATCCAAATGCGTATTAAATAGTAAAATGGGGAATTAGATATGTCTTTGGAAAGTGGTCTAAATCAAAATAAATACTTAAACTTAAGTTCAAGCTGGAGATATTTAACAGTGGAAAATTTTGACAAAATTACAGACGAGGAACTTGTCAAACTCATTCTGGAAAATCAGGAGAATTTCTTGTTTTTAGTGAGGCGTTATGAAGAAAAGCTCACTCGCTATATACGTAGGATTTCAGGGTTAGACAAAGAAGACATCGAGGATCTGCTTCAGGATATTTTTATAAAAGTTTATCAAAACCTAAATGACTTTGATACATCTTTAAAATTTTCTTCCTGGATTTACCGCATAGCGCATAATCACGCGATCAGTAATTTCAGGAAATCAAAGGCGCGGCCAGTGACAGTAAGTATGGACGAAGAAACAGAGATCGCGCGCAGAATAGCTTCCGGGATAGACGTTCTGAAAGAAGTTGATCAGAAATTAAAAAAGAAGGTGGTCATAGATGTGTTGAAAAAAATGGATAAGAATTATAAAGAAGTTTTGATCCTGAAGTTTTTGGAAGAAAAAGATTACAACGAGATATCCGACATTTTGCAAAAACCAGTTGGGACGATTGGAACATTGATAAACAGAGCAAAAAAACAATTTAAAAAAATAGTAGAGAAAGAGAAAATAGACTTTTAAATTCTCAATTATCAATACTCAATTCACAATCAATTGGCAATGATACAATTCTCAAACATTGATTCATTGATAAATTGAAACATTTATTGAAAACTGAAAACTGAAAATTGAAAATTATACTAATAAAAACCTATGTCAGATTTAAGTAAAAACGTTTTAGAAGAGATTAAAGAGCATCACATTACCCCCAAACCAAAGTGGGAATTTTTGGTTCGTGACTATGTTATCTGGGCTATGTTTGGAATACTGGTTTTGATCGGTAGTATCGCATTTTCAGCGTTGATTTTTATGATCACAAATCATGATTGGGATATTTATCGCAATCTTGGTCAAAGTTTTTGGCAGTTTTTACTTTTATCTCTGCCATATTTCTGGATAGTTTTGGTCATAGCTTTTTCAATATTTGCTTGGTACGATCTGAAAAAAACTCGGGCAGGATACAGGTACACTTTCACCAAAATTGGCTTGGCGAATATCGGGTTAAGTATTCTACTGGGAACGGCATTTTTCTACTCAGGGATTGGTATGAAGATCGAAAATATTTTTGCAGACAATATGCCTTTTTATAGAGTAATTCATCCTGGGCGAGGTATTACTGTTTGGGAAAATCCGGATAAAGGTCTGTTGGTTGGCGAGGTTACGGGATTTATTGATGACGAAGGATTTAATTTACGTGATCTGAAAAATCAAGATTGGATAGTAAGCGCTCTGAATAGTGTTTGGCCAAGGGAGGTAAAAAGTAATATAGGAATGATTGTGAGAATAATTGGAAAGCAAACTGGAAAGGATACTTTTCAAGCTATAGAAGTAAGACCTTGGATGGTGAATTGTGACAGAAATGGCGCGCCAGCTGTTCAACCTTGTAGATCGTTGGATCGCGAAAGAAAACCTTTTATACCTTTCCCATTAATACCGATGCCAGCTAAATAAGAATGAAAGAAAATATTTTTGGCAGCGTAATAATCTATAGGCAGCCTAAAATATTAGTAACGGAAATTTTTGCTGGTCGGTATTCGCCCTAATTCTGGTTTTTGAAGGGCAAGGAGGTGGCACTATTGCAAATATCATAAACATTCTATTTAAACAACCTGGTCGAAAGTAATTGATATATATTATACAGAGCGTGTAAAAGCGCTCTGTATTGTTTTTTGATAATGTTGTATATTATTTTAGTATAAAAAACTAAATTCATTTCTATGACATTTTTACATGCAATCATTCTTGGTATCGTCGAAGGAATTACCGAATTTCTGCCGATTTCTTCGACGGGGCATCTTATTCTAACTTCAAGACTGCTTGGTTTATCGCAAACAGACTTTTTGAAAACTTTTGAGGTTGCGATTCAAGTCGGTGCTATTTTTGCGGTTCTGGTTTTATATTGGAAAAAGTTCCTGTCAGTAAATATTTTGAAAAAAATCATCGTTGCTTTCATTCCGACCGGAATTATCGGTGTGATTTTTTATGCTTTAATAAAAAGGTTTCTTCTTGGCAATGAGACCGTGGTACTATATTCCCTAATCATCGTCGGCGCGCTGATGATTATTTTTGAATTAGTTTATCGCAAAAAAGAAAAAACCAATCCAGCCGTTACGAAGGAGTTAGAAAAAATGACTTATAAACAGTGTTTTATCATCGGAGTCGCGCAATCATTCGCGATGTTTCCCGGCGTTTCACGTTCGGCTGCGACCATACTTGGGGGTCTATCTCTGGGAATTGACCGCAAGACGATAACGGAATTTTCATTCATCCTCGCTGTTCCAACAATTATCGTTGCGACCGTTTTTGACCTGGCGAAAAGCTCCGTTACTTTTTCTTCAGGTGAGATGGTAAATTTTTTGGTAGGGCTAGTTGTTTCTTTCGTCGTTGCTATATTCGCAATCAAATTCCTAGTTGAATATATCCAGAAACATAGCTTTATCGCTTTTGGTATTTATCGAATTATAATTGCTTTGATATTTATTATAGTTCTTTTGAGATAAAAAAATGGGCGAAAGCCCATTTTTTTATCTCTATCCCTCATAACTCTCAATCTCTATTTTTGATACCTCAATTTCAATTGGTTCAAATCCTTCGGGCTTAACTTTTTCAAAAACTTCTTTTGTGAGATAGATTTTGCCCATTTTACCAAAATCCTGTGACATTTTACTTGCAATATTTACCGGAGAGCCTGCGATATCGCGGCCACCTTTTGGCAGGTCGAAAACTGCTATTGGTCCAAAATCTATTCCCATTCGACATTTGATTTTTTCTTTTTCTAATTCAGCTCTAATTTCTTTCGCAAATTCAATAGCTTTTACATGATCGTCAAAAGTATATATTCCGAGGTTTCCTGCGGTTTTTATTTCCTTGCCCCCATGAGTTGCGAGCAGCTCAACGGCAAACTTTTTTGAAAGTGCCATGAGAGATAATTCATACAGTAATCCTATTTCAAGAGATGGATACTGCGATCTTTCGCGTTCCAATAACACCACGACTTTTTCTTTTAGATATTTTTCATTCATTTTTTTAAGATGTTTCTCGTCGCAAGATTTTTGAAATACAATGAGGTCATCATAAAATTCTCTGGAATATGGAATAGGGTAGATTTCGTCTGTTTCAGTTGAGTGTTCTTTTATCGGGCCATTCGCAACTGAAAAAACTTTTTGTAATTTTCCGTCAAGATCCTGACGATGAGTAAGTTCGAAAGCATCTTTATCTTCGAGTAGTTCAATTATTGATTCGGTAATCGCTATTTCTCCGCCCTCAGTATCATTCTCGGCAAATTCTTCGACGAAGTCGGCTTCAGCCCCATACATACCACCACCTAGTTCATAGAACTCACCATAGTGCGCTCCGATTCCGATTTGAACCGTTCCCTCCTTAATTTTACTTTGGGCGAACAGCATTGCTTCAACGATCTTTTGTGGGGCGACAGTATCGGGATAAAACATTTGAGTATTATCCGCTGCCCAAATTCCAACCCCGCGTCCGCCAATATTTACTCCAGTTCCAAAAACAATTTCCTTGGGTGAATTTAATAGCGCCAAAACTTCAATCAGTTGTTTCTCGCGGCTCAATTTACTTAAGCCTGCTGAGTCAGAAGAAACGACGGTTCCTTTGACCTTCGTTTTTTCTAATATCTTTTCCGCAGTTTCTTGAGCCTGATCGGATTCGTTCCATTCACGTATAATCTCAAACGGTATCTCGGTAATAATATCCTGCGAAAGATCGAAAAGGGCAGGAGAGACGGGGTTAAGTTTTAATTTCGCTACCATAGCTGTTATTTTAATTTATAATATTTATGCGCATTATACCAAAAATAAACTTATATATAAATCTTTTTATTGCAAAATAAAAAAATATATTATAGAATAGAGCAGTTGACGTGGGCGGTTAGCTCAGTTGGTTAGAGTATCTCGTTTACACCGAGAGGGTCAGAGGTTCGAATCCTCTACCGCCCATTATCAAAAAACGCTTTAATAGCGTTTTTTTAAATTAAAAACTATTTACTTGCTATTTATTTATAATCTAGGTATACTTAGGAAGCAATTAAACAAGAAAACAAAAAAGCAAAAAATCAATAATAAGATATATTAAAAAGGAGACCTATGCTTAATAGGCTGGGTAATTATTTTGAAAAATTTTAGAAACGATAAAAGATCAGGTGGCGGAAGAGATTTCGCCAAAAAAAGTTTCGGCAACCGCAGTTCAGGCGGACATGATTTTGGCGGGCGAGACAGAGGTGGTGACCGCGAGAGATCTCAGATGCATGACGCAGTCTGTGACGAATGCGGAAGAAAATGCCAAGTTCCATTTCGTCCTACAGGAGATAAACCGGTTTATTGCAGTGACTGTTTTGGCGAACGTGGCGGACGAGAAGAACGCGGAGGTAGACGTGAAGAAAGATCATTTGGCGGAAATCGGGATAGAAATTCGGGCAATCGCGAAAGACAAATGTTTAGCGCGACTTGCTCCGAATGTGGTTCTCGTTGCGAAGTTCCTTTCCGTCCTACAGGAGAGAAACCGGTTTATTGTGATAACTGTTTTGAAAAACGCAAAGCAAGCGGCGGCGCAGGAGGACAAGACCGTGGTGGCAAAGGCGGCAGTGATTTGAAAGAACAATTGAACGCTCTTCATAACAAACTAGATAAGATTTTGAGATTGCTTGGCGGAGAGGAAAAGCAAGAAAACAAGAAAGCAAAAAAACAGGATGCATTAGATATTAAGGATATTGAATCGATGGTAAAAGAGGCGAAAGAAGTTGAGGTTATGGGTAAAAAAGTAGTTGAAAAGGAAAAACCTACTAAGGCAGAAAAAGGTAAAGCTGTGCGTCAGGCAAAGCCTGAAAAAAAGCCGGTAAAAAAACCAGCCAAGAAGAAGAGTAAGTAGTAAGTTGTAAGCATGTAAGTGATAAGTATATAAGGGGAGTCTATCCAGACTCCCTTTTATAGTTAATAATGATTATCAATAACGAATGAGTATCAATAAATAACCATTATCAATAAGAATGTTCTTAACTCACAAATCTTTTTATTGCTAAAAATATATTTTTTATGTTATTATTAATTCGCGACGTGCCGAGGTAGCTCAGTGGTAGAGCGAAGGACTGAAAATCCTTGCGTCAGCAGTTCAATTCTGCTCCTCGGCATTTTTTTATTGCTTGATATTTATTTTTATGTTAAAATGTAAATGTAATATCAGTAAGACAATGCAACAGATTTATCTTGGCGCTCTTACTGAAGGAGCGCATTTTTAATATCCAATATCCAATACTCGAATATCCAATCAATAACCAATAAATTAATATCCAATTGGGAATTGAAAATTGATTGAGAATTGGTCATTGAGCATTGAGTATTTTAAACATACGTTTTTGGTTAAAACAATACATTAATAAAAAACATATGGAAAACACAAACACAAATTCAGATGAAGTCCGCGATCCTTCAAAAATCTATCTTCCGAAGTTCAATGAGTCCAAGATTTTTGGGTCAAAGAAAATCGGCAGTGAACCGGTTTCAATTCTCAAAGAAATTGGAATTAGTGCTGGCGAAACAGTTGTCGATTTTGGTTCAGGTTTTGGTTTTTTCGATGTGGAAGCTGCGAGAATGGTGGGCGAAAATGGACGAGTTATTGCAGTTGATATTCGCAAAGAAGCGCTCGATGGAGTGAAACAAAAATCTTTTGCGTCGGGATTGCGCAATATCTTCGGAGTTTTGGCGGACCTGACACTTCCGCGGTCAACAACTTTGCCGGATGCAACCGTAGACACAGTGTTAATTATCAATCTGCTTTACATGATAGATGATAAAGCCGCAGTTTTGAAAGAAGCGTATCGAATTCTCAAGCCCGGTGGGAAAATGGTAATCATGGAATGGACTGAAAAAGGCGCGTTGGTAATGATTGAAAAAGAACATATTGTTGCGGCGAAAGATATCAAAGAATTAACCCGCAAACAGGGATTTAAAAAATTGAGATCATTTGAAGCAGGGCTTAGCCATGAGGTAAATATATTCGTTAAATAAATTCTCAATTTTCAATTCTCAATTCACATTAAATTTTCAATGATTCAATTATCAAACATTGGAAATTGTAAAATTGTAACATTGATTAAAAATTATAATTAAATTATTGGTTATGACTATCGACAATATAAAGTTATTTTTCGCTCCAGCTTACCTATTTAACACCATGCCTGGCTATGATATGAAATTAGCTCAGCCATTCGTGGCTTTGTTTGGTATTATGGTGATTTTGGCGCTGGTTAGTTTTATTATGTCACGCAAGTTTCGAAAAAAACCGGTCAAACATATCTGGATATTGGTTTATAACTGGTTTTCTTATGTCGGTTTGGTAGGCCTTTTCCTGCTTTTCTGCAGATATGAAGGTGTGGCTTATTTATCAATGAGATTTTTATTATTTTTATGGCTTGTATTTTTTGTGCTTTGGGGTTTCTACATTCTTTGGTTTAGACTCAAACCTTATAAAAAAATTGTGAAAGAAGCAAAAGAAAAAGATAGAAAAGATAAATATTTAAGAAGGTAAATTAAATTAAAAATATTCAGAGTTAGATAATATTTTCTTAATATTTTAAAATATTTGAGGATTAAATATTAAAAAAATATTACAAGATATTACAAATTTTACGTTTTATACGAAGTAGAAATATTTTGAAATACAATATTACTAAACAATATCAATAATGACAAACACAGTTAATCAAGAAGAAAATTCAGGCAAAGAAAATGGCAAAGACATTATCAAAGGCGGTCTCGTGCCGATGGAAAAGTTGCTAAAAGATGCGGCAACCACTCTTAAAATTTATAAAGAAGGCGACGCAGTTCAAGCCAAAATCGAAAAGATTATGAAGAATAAGATTTTGGTTTCCATTGACGAACGCATGAATGGTATAGTTGGTGGAAAAGAGCTCATGTTCGATCCGCAATTTGCAAAAGGTTTAAAACTTGGCGATACGATTACCGCTTATGTTGTTTATCCGGAAGATGACGACGGAAATATTCTCTTATCACTTCGCAAAGCCGGCAGAGAAAACATTTGGGCAGGGCTTTACCAAAAATTCGAAGCAAAAGAATTGGTCAGCGTTGTGGTTACGGATGCAAACAAAGGTGGGCTTATCATTGAACTTGGCGGAATCAAAGGATTTTTACCGGTTTCTCAGCTTTCCGCGGAACACTATCCGCGGGTTGAGGGAGCAAACAAAGATGAAATATTACTCAAATTGCAGCAAATGGTTGGTAAACCTATAGATCTTAAAATTTTATCAATTGATAAGGCAGGAAATAAATTAATCTTCTCAGAACGCGAAGCAATCGGAAACCGCGATATTCCAGAGGGGCTTAAGATTGGCGATACAGTTACCGGCAAAGTTACAGGTATTGTTGATTTCGGCTTCTTTGTTGATGTGAACGGGGTAGAAGGGTTGGTTCACATCTCAGAAATTAGCTGGGCAAAGGTTGACGATATTTCAAAATTTGTCAAAGTCGGTGATGTGCTGAAACTTAAGATCATTGATATCGAAAACTCTCGTCTATCTCTGTCAATGAAGAGACTCGAAGAAGATCCATGGAAGAAAATGGTTCAAAACTTGAAAGTTGGCGATAAGATAAAAGGTACGATTAATAAGATTACTCAATTCGGAGCTTTTGTAAAAGTGAAAGTTGAAGATGGTGAGATCGACGCGCTTGTTCATATTTCAGAAATTTCCAGCAAGCACGTTTCTGACCCAAATGAAGTTTTGAAGACAGGCGAAACAAAAGAATTTAAGATTGTTACAATAGAACCTGATCAACACAGATTATCTTTGAGCCTCAAAGCATTGGAAGAGAAGAAAGAAAAGAAAGAAGAGAAGGAAAATAATGAAATTAAGGAAGAAATTGTGGATAAGAAATTAAAGAAGGAGAAGACGGAAGAAGCTAAGGAAGAAATTGAAGAAATTCAGGAGGAAATTAAAGAAGTGAAAGAAGAAAACGTAGAAGAGGAAAAGCCTGCGAAAAAGGCGAAGAAGAAATAAACTATGATTACACCCGAAAGAACATGCGTTATTTGCAGAACAAAAAAACCGAAGAATGAACTTTTCCGTTTTGTGGTTGATAAGGGAATCGTTAAGATAGATAAAGGGCAAAAGGAACAAAGCAGAGGTTTTTACATTTGTAGTAAAGAGTGTTGGGATAAATCAGTCAGCAAGAAAAGAAAGATTAGAATCGGATCGGATGCGAAACGCGCAGTTTCAGTGATTCTACCAGAGAAAACGTTCGAGGAGGTTGTGGAAGATGGGATAAAATTTTCTGCGACAAACTTTTAAAAAAATAAATATTAAATTATGGAGGAATATTAAAATGGACATCCGTTGGCTTGGTCATTCTTGTTTCGAGATAAAAAATAAAAGCATTTCTATTATTACGGATCCTTATAGTCCGGAGATCGGCTTGAAATTACCAAAATTGAAAGCTAATATTATTACTGTCAGCCACGATCATTATGACCACAATAATATTGAGGCGATCGATAGCGCTTATGCTGATAAAAAACCATTTGTGATAGATGGCGATGGAGGATATGAGATTGAAGGAGTTCTTGTTGAAGGGATAAGAACTTTTCATGACGATAAGGGCGGAACGGAAAGAGGCCCCAACACTGTTTATGACATCAAAATAGATGGTATGACAGTTTGCCATCTCGGAGACCTTGGAGGGGATCTGACCGAAGAGCAAGTGGAAGAATTGGACGGCGTAGATATACTATTTGTTCCTGTTGGCGGCAAATATACTTTGGACGCAGAAGGAGCAGCAAAGGTGGTAAATAAAATCGAACCAAGAATTGTTATTCCAATGCATTATCAGATTGACGGATTGAAAATGGATATTGGCAATGCAGACAAATTTATTAAAGAAATAGGTTTGACTGCTGAAAATCTCGATTCATTGAAAATAGAGAAAAAAGATTTACCCGTGGAAGGAATGAGGCTAATTATTTTAAATAAAGCTTAAACGAAAAAATTTATACAAAAACATATAGTAGAATTTTTTCGTAAGAGGAGCAGTTGCGAAATGCTTGCAAGAAAAATTCGTAATTGAATTTTTATGAAGAGCATATAGCGAACTGCGACGAGCCGCGGTGGCGGAACTGGCAGACGCGCAGGACTTAAAATCCTGTTCCCTAAACCGGAGTGCGGGTTCGACCCCCGCCCGCGGCATTTGTCTAGGCGACAGTAAGAAAGGTCATCTTCATTTTTTTGGAGATGATTTTTCTTTTGTGCGGGGGTCGAAGGGCGCGAGTAGAATGCGCCTATAAGAAGCATTCTGTGTGTAGCGCCCAGGCTCCGAGTCGGAGCGAGGAGGATCCCCGCCCGCGGCATTTGTCTAGGCGACATATAAAAACAGCACACTTGTTTGAGGGTGTTGTTTTTATTTTATATGGGCTTTTTTTCTTTGCCCAAAATTTGCCAAAAATGAAATAAAAATCGCCATTTTTCGTATTAACAGTTATCGAGTTAATATATCTGTATATTATTTTTTAATTCAATAAAATGCTAAAAAAACTTTCGAATTACCTGTGGCGGCACAAAATCGTCACTCTCATTATCATTGCCCTTGTAGCCGGCGGCGGATTTTATGCCTACGGTAAGATCACTGCAACTTCTGCGGCAAACAAATATGTGGTATCAACTGTTTCCAAAGGTACAGTTATTAGTACCATTGCTGGCAGCGGACAGGTTTCCACTTCAGATTCAATTGATATAAAACCAAAAGTGTCCGGTGACATTATTTCTATTGGTGCCAAAGCAAATCAGGAAGTGAAAAAAGACGATGTCATTGCGGTGCTCAATTCGAAAGATCAACAGAAAAACGTTCGCGACGCGCAAATAAGTCTCGAAAGCGCGCAACTTTCTCTGCAAAAACTTCAAGAAGCAACGAGCGCGACATCTCTTATGCAGGCTCAGAACTCCCTTCAAACAGCCAAAGACTCTCTTGAAAAACTGAAAATTACCCAGCAAACCAATCTCGAAAACGCGCAGGAAGCCAAAACAAACGCGGATACAAACCTCAAAAAAGCCTATGATGATGGGTTTAATTCAGTCGCGAATACATTTCTAGACCTTCCAAATATTATGGCTGGTTTGCAGGATATTCTCTATGGTTATACCTTTAGCAGCAATCAAACAAATCTTGATTACTATACTGATGCTGTAAAAAGTTATGATAGTGCGACTGATATATATAAAAATGATGCGGCTAATAAATACCAAAAAGCGCGAACCAGTTATGACAAAAACTTCTCTGATTATAAATCAGCCAGCCGTTATTCCGATACCACGACAATAGATTTATTAATTACCGAAAGCTATGAAACAACAAAAAGCATTGCAGACGCTATCAAAAGCGCTAATAATTTCCTTCAGTTTTATGAAGATAAATTAACACAAAGGAATCTGAAGTGGTCTACTATTACTGATACGCAACTATCGAAACTTGGAAGCTATACTGGTACTACAAATAGCCATCTGGGCAGCCTACTTAGCGCTACAAATACTATAAGCAATGACAAGCAGAATATAATAACGACTCAAAGAGACTTGGATTCAGTTATAAAAAACAACCCGCTTGATATTGCTTCCGCTGAACTTTCTATAAAAGAAAAAGAAGCTACATTAGCTGATTTACAATCTGGTCCCGATTCGCTCGATCTGCGAGCCCAACAGATAAGCATCCAGCAAAGACAAATCGCGCTTTCCGACGCGCAGGAAAAATTAGCGGATTATGTTGTAAGGTCTCCGGCTGATGGGATAATTGCCAGTGTTACCGGAAAAGTTGGTGATTCAGCTTCGACCGGAACAGCTATCGCATCATTAATTTCAAAACAAAAAATTGCAAATGTTTCACTCGGCGAAACTGATATTACAAAAATCAAGATTGGACAAAAAGCTACTTTTACATTTGATGCAATAGATGGCTTGACCTTAACCGGTGAAGTGGCGGAAGTTGGAAGTGTCGGAGCAACGAGTAACGGTGTTGTGTCTTATACGGTAAAAATTGTTTTTAATACCGATGATGACAGGGTAAAATCCGGAATGAGTTTTTCGGTAAATATTATTACCGATTCTAAAATAGATGTTATAACGGTTCCATCTTCTGCGGTAAAAGCAAACGCGAGCGGAAGCTATGTGGAAATGCCAGACGAGACTATTTCGGATGACCAAGTTAGCGTAACGGCTGGAATTGTTCTAAAAAATAAAACAAAGCAACAGACTGTTGAAATCGGACTAAGCGATGGCACAAACACCGAAATTACTTCAGGACTTTTGGAAGGCGATAAGATTGTAACAAAGACCATAAAACCTTCAACAACAACTGCAAAATCATCAACAACCGGCAGTTTATCTTCAACGAGATCTAGTGCTGGTAGTACGACAAAAAGCACTACACAGAGTCTGCTTGGCGGTACTGGCGCAATTGGTGGTCCCCCAAGAGACTAAATCAATTTAAAATACACAATATTCAATACTTAATATCCAATCAATATCCAATTGGGTATTGGAAATTGGGAATTGGTTATTTTCTGCGACATAAAATTTAGAAAAAATCAAATGATTGAATGTCATAAGGTTAGTAAAACTTACACCAACGGTGATGTCAAAACCCATGCTTTGAAAAATGCAACTTTTAAAATTGAAGACGGTGAATTTGTTGCTATCATGGGTCCATCCGGAAGCGGTAAATCAACTCTGATGAATATTCTTGGAGCTCTCGATACCGCAACCAGCGGGAAATACATCCTTGATGGACGTGATGTTTCGACTCTCTCTGATGATGAATTAGCGGATATCCGAAAAAATAAAATCGGATTCGTTTTTCAATCTTTTAATCTATTAAAACGCTCGACAGTTTTGCGCAATGTTATGCTGCCACTGGTTTACGCGGATGTTCAAAAAGAAAAAAGAGAAAAGAAAGCGAAAGAGTGTCTCAAAAAAGCCGGTTTAGAGGAAAACAAATATGGTAATTTATCGAATCAACTTTCGGGTGGGCAGATGCAAAGGGTTGCTGTTGCCAGAGCGCTGGTCAATGACCCAGCAATTATTCTCGCTGACGAACCAACGGGAAATCTCGATACCAAAACCGGTGAATTTATTATGAAAACGCTGCAGGAAATTAATGATAATCATGGGCACACTATTGTAATAATTACTCACGAACAAGAAATCGCGGACTATACGGATAGGATAATATTCATCAGGGATGGCGAGATAGCGAGTGATAAGAAGATAAAGAGGAAGACAATAAGATAGAAATTAAAGGAAATCAAGAAATTAAAAAATGATATCCAATTTCTAATTTCAGCCTGAGTTACTGCGAAGGCGTAATTTCTAATTTCTTATACAGTAGAAATTAGTGAGGAAATTAAATATTGCAAATATTATAAATATTATAAATTAACATGCGATTATCCGATCTATCCGAAGAAGTATCATTTTCGCTAATTGCCAATAAATCAAGATCATTCCTGACCATTCTTGGTATTGTGATTGGTATTGCTTCAGTAATCGCGATGATCTCCATAGGCCAGGGATCACAAAGCGCAATAACCAATAGTATTCAATCATTGGGGTCAAATCTGATTTCAGTAACTCCCGGATCTCAAAGAAATTTTGGTTTTGGAGCCAATCAGGGTAGGGGCTCTGCCCAAACACTGAAAAATTCTGACGCTACTGCTATTGCTGATCAAGTTGCTAACGTGAAATCGGTCGCGCCAGCGTATTCTACCCGTTATCAGGTAACACTCAAAGGAGCGAATACGAACACGGCTGTATTGGGCACAACGCCTGAATATGCGGATATTAGAAATGTATCAATGGATAAAGGAAGTTTTTTTACGTCTGAAGATGTGAGCTCGAAAGCAAAAGTTGCGGTGCTTGGTCCAACTGTAGTGACAGACATATTTGGCGAGGATTATACGGACGATCCGACGGGAACTATTATAAAAATTAATAAGATAGAATTTACAATTATTGGCGTGGCAAAATCAAAAGGCGGAACCGGTTTTAATAATCAAGATGATATTGTCTATATTCCGCTCGACACCATGCAGAAATCTCTTTCAGGCACAAAATATCTTTCAAATATTAGTATTCAAGCCACAAAAGCTGATGCTATGACTCAAGTTCAGGAAGATATTACTGCTCTTCTAATTGAACTGCATAAAGTCACGACAGCCGATTTCTCTGTTCAGAATCAAAACGACTTGATGTCTACCGCTACATCCACTTCAAAGACGATGACGATATTACTGGCTTCAGTAGCGGCAATATCACTCATTGTTGGTGGGATTGGAATAATGAATATGATGTTGACTAATGTTACGGAGCGAACGCGCGAGATCGGGCTTCGCAAAGCGATTGGCGCGAAAAGAAGAGATATTAATACCCAATTTTTGGCCGAGGCGGTAACACTGACTTTTCTCGGAGGAGTCATCGGGATAGTTCTTGGTGTGGCAGTATCGTTAGTAATTAATTACTTTGGCTGGATGACTACCACAATCACGCCATACTCAATTTTCTTAGCATTTGGTGTTTCAGCTCTGATCGGTGTGGTATTTGGCTACTATCCGGCAAAAGGCGCCGCAGCTATGAATCCGATAGAAGCATTGAGATATGAATAAAATTTTCAATTTTCAATTTTACAATTTCCAATCAATGTCTCAATGAAAGAATTTTCCAAAAAACACGTATTAATAAAGGTGAAAGAAAGAAATTGATGAAATTAAAAATTAAGAAATTATTTAAAAATTATAAAATTAAAAATTTTGGAGAAAATTTATGAAGAACGTTTTAATCGCAGTAATTATTACAATAATAATTACTGGTGGTGGCGCTTTCTATGGCGGCATGCTATATGGCAAATCAAAAAGTTCATCTAACAAGTTTGCTCAAGCGGTCGGGCAATTTGGAGGTCCAAATGGAACAAGAAACGGCGCAAGAAACGGAGCAGGCGGCGGTTTTGTAAACGGTGAAGTTTTATCAAAAGACGATAAAAGTATAACTGTGAAATTACAAGATGGCGGTTCAAAAATAGTTTTGCTTTCGGCTTCTACAACGGTAGGAAAAACTACAGATGGTACCCTAACTGACTTAGAAGTTGGTAAGAACGTTATGGTTACCGGAACTACCAATACTGACGGATCTGTTACGGCTAAATCAATTCAAATCAGACCTGCGGGCGTTGTTCCGGTAGCAGCACCGGCTAAGTAAAAATAAACATTGGTTAATATGACGAAAATGATCTTCCAAGTCGGGAGATTATTTTTTTCTTCAAAACCCCATTGCGAATGATTCTATTTCGGCTATAATAGAAATATTAATAATTTTCAATTTTACAATTTCCAATTCTCAATAAATTTTCAATGATTCAATTCTCAATTGATAATTGAAAAATTGCGTCATTGATTGAAAATTGATAATTGGTAATTGAGAATTAGCTTGGAGGTTTTATGAAGAAAGTTGTCTATTCTTTATTGGCGATGGTTATTTTATTAGGTTATTTTGCTTTTGCGCCAAAAGCTTCTGCTGCAGCTGCAAAGCCATTTGATTGGCAGCTAATTACGCAATCGCCTTATCCGGCACAATTAGAGGCTGGGGCTATCGCTAATGTTTGGGTTGAAGTAAAAAATACAGGGACAGTTACTTGGTACCGCGATGGGATAAGCAATGTAGTTCGTCTTGGCTCTGGTTCAAAATACGGCAGTGCTTCTCAACAAAGAGATTATACCTCCGAATTTTTTATGCCAGAATCAACAATGTCGGGTGCAATAGGTTGGCTTTCCGCAAATAGACCGGTAAAAATCATGCATCCAGAGGTTCGTTCAGGATGGCATACTAGATTTCAATTTGATATCAAGGCGCCTGCAACTCCGGGCACATACAAAGCATATTTTACTCCTGTTGTAGAGGGTGTTGAGTGGATGAAAGACATTGGACTTTATTGGCAAATTACCGTTGTGGCACCTACAGCTTGTATTGAAGAAGGCGGAAGTCTTGGAGCGGTTGTTTTAGGAAATACAGTGGAATGCTGTGAGGGTCTTGTTGCGTATGTTCCGTTTCATATTTTAGGTAATCGGGGTACTTGCAAACGTCCCTTAACCCCAGAAGGTCAAGCGCCATCTATAGTTGGTCTCGTATTTTCACCAAGCGGTGATACTAGTATTCAATCTGGACAAACTACATACTACAGTGTTGGCGCGCTTTATGATAACTGGACAACTCAAGATGTGACAGGAATGTCGACTCTTAGCGTAGTATATGATACGGGGTCAGGAGTCATCGATCCGGATGGCAGATTTATTGCCGGCAGTATTGGAACCTGTAAAATTCATGCATCATATAACGGAAAAACAGCTGATTCAGGAACGATAACGATAACAGGACTGTAGGAGGGAAGAATAAAGAATATAGAATAACGAATTTAGAATAGAATCCGAAATTCCAGATTCCATATTCTAGATTCTAAGATATTTTGAAAAAATAAATTTTTCAGTTATAATTAAAGTAATTTATACAAAGTAAAACATTTAGGAAAGGAGAACCATGAAGCCAAGCAAAGATATTTTAGGAGACCTAGACCTCGATAAAGACTGGATTCACACGGAAGTTTTGGGTCAAGGGAAGAAGAAGTCAAATTTTTTATCAAATCTGACTGTAATTTGTGTTATCATTTGTACAGTTATTTTGATTTTTATTGGCTTCAAGGAATTATTTAATAAAAATGACCTTTCAAACCTGAATAATATGGATGTTGTTAAACAAACTCAGCAAGCGCAAGAAGATCAGATCAAAGCTGCTGAAGAAGCAAAAAAAGCTGCTGATGCAGCTGCGGAATTAGCAAAAAAAGCTGCGGAAGCGGTCATGACATATACAGTAAAATCCGGGGACACTCTGGCTGGAATCGCGGCAGATTTCAAAGTTGATATGACAAAAATTGCTGAAGCCAATGGACTGAAATCTCCTTATGCTCTTGAAATAGGACAGCAGCTGAAGATTCCTGGAGTTCCGGCGGCGCCTACCCCTGCGGCTGATTCTGCCACTACCACCACAGCTCCTGCTGCGGATGGTTCAACTACTTATACCGTAAAATCAGGTGATACCTTGGCCCAAATTGGCGCGGATTTGGGGGTAGACTACAAAGCTATAATGACACTCAATGGTATTACCGATGCGAGCAAAATAGATGTTGGGCAAGTTCTGAAAATCCCTAAAAAACAATAGTTTTTAGGGATTTTAATGTCTAAATTATAAATTATAATATCTAAATTTGGATATCGAAATTTCATTAGAAATTATAATTTAGGTCACTTAGAAATTATGAGAGCAATACTACATACCGTACGAATCGTCTCTTTCATTGCGTAACATTTGGTACAGTTCCAATATCATCTCTTCATTTTTTGCTATCGTATCACCCGAGTATGAAGGTATTTGTTTTGGTTGACTATTATAGTTTGAGTAAAAATCACCGCGATTGGCGTTTGCGCGCAGATTTTTTACTTGCGCTTCCAGGCTTCCAATCATAATCAGCGATTGTTCATATTTCGCTAATAGTTTTTCGTAAAGCAATTTATAATCAATAGCTCCCATATCATTCTGGCTCATGCGTAATATCTTTTGATATTTTTCCTCAGCCAATTGAGAAAGACTATCCATGTGTGGAGTATATTCTTTTGGTGATGTCTGTTTTTTTTGTCTGACTTGAAATTCTTGTTTTCTTGTTTTCTTATTTTTTTGATTAATTGATACTTTATGCGATAGTTTTCCTCTAAGAGGTTTCTCAAGGATTTTTAATTTGTCTTTGTCTATCCTATACTCATAACCTTTGTCTCCTTTCACTAACTGCGCTTTCAGCCTGCCAGCCTTAATATAGCGTCTGATACTTTTCTCAGATACTTTGAGGGCAGTGGCAGCTTGAGATAGGGTAAGCTGGGTGGACATAGGAGTATTTGTACTATTGCTAACATTTTTGCACAATATTCTATATTTGTCCATAACGATTTAGGCATACAATTTTTAATTTTTAATTTTTGAATTTTATAAATAAATTACAATGTTTAAATTTCTAAAATAAAATGATCATATTATTAATTAAAAATTATGATTTAAAGCATTATTTAAAAATTAGAAATTACAAAATTAAAAATTGTATCTTGACCTGATGTTATATATAATGTTATATTAGATGGGCAAGTAAATAATAAAACAATGAAATCAATAAACATTAATGAGCTTCAGTCTAACATCTCAAAGATAGTTAAACTTGTGGAAAAAGGCGATGACTATGAAGTGATCCGCTACAGCAAACCTGTCGCGGTAGTTTTATCAAGCAAAAAATACGATAAGTTGCTTCAAGAGTTAATCGAGTTGAAGGGTTCATGCAGGCATTGCGTAGAAGAGTTTAAGAAAACAAAGTTGCAAAATATTAAAAAAATATGAAAAGAATATTAAGAAAATAATATTTAATTAATATTTTAAAATATTTTATATATTTAGCTAATAATAATAAACAATTTTATGGAAAACAAAACGACCCAATCTGGCCGTATCTATCTCGATTGTTCCGCTACTACACCAACCGATCCGCGGGTTATGAAAAAAATGTGTGAATTTATGGAAAAGGATTTTGGCAATCCGTCATCAGTTCACGCTTTTGGACGCGAGGCTCGGGGGAAAATCGAAGAAGCGCGCCGAAGTATCGCGGAATTTATCGGCTCAGACGATCCGATGGAAGTGATATTTACATCCGGCGGAACAGAATCTGATAACATGGCAATTGTTGGAGTTGTTAAGGCAAGCAAGGTAAAAAAACCGCATATCATTACTTCTGTCATAGAACACAAAGCCGTTTTATCTACGATTGAAGATTTGGAAAAAAGAGGTCTGGTTGAAGCTACATACCTGAAAGTTGACGGTTACGGGAAGGTGAATCTTGAAGATTTAAAAAAAGAAATTAAGTATAATACGATATTAGTTTCAATTATGTATGTGAATAATGAGATTGGAACTGTCCAACCAATTCGTGAAATCGGCAAATATCTGGAAAAGCTAAATGACCAGAGAGAAAGAGGAGGCTTCCCAAAAGTATATTTTCATACAGATGCTGTACAGGCTTTTCAATATCTGAATGTAAATGTGAAACATCTGCATGTTGATTTGATGTCGGTGTCTGGACATAAATTTTATGCGCCAAAGGGCATCGGGTTGCTTTTTATAAAAAAAGGAACTCATATTGAGAAAATTCAAATTGGTGGAGGACAAGAATTTGGGAAGCGAGCCGGTACTGAAAATACGCCCGGGATTATCGCGTTATCGGCAGCGATTGATATATTAAAAAAAGAAGGCGAAAAAGACGGGGAAAGAATAGGGAAATTGAAAGATAAATTGGTAAAAGGTATTGAAAAAATCGAAAATGTAACTCTGACCGGTCATCCGAAAGACAGAATTCCATCTGTTGCAAGTTTTCTTTTTCATGGGATAGAAGGCGAAGCGATATTAATCAATCTTGATTTGGATGGAATCGCCGTATCTACCGGCAGCGCCTGCTCGTCCGGTTCGCTGGAAGCAAGCCATGTATTGCTCGCCTGTGGATATGATCACGAGCAAGCGCAGGGAAATATCCGTTTTTCACTTGGGCGCTTTACGCAGGAAAGTGATATCAAGAAAGTATTGGAAGTTTTACCGGGAATTGTCGACAGGCTCAGGGAGATGTCGCCAATCGCTAATTAATATGCTAATTATTTGCCAATTATTACTAATTAAATACAAAAATAAAAATGAAACATTTTGTAGATGACTTAATTGAAGGTGACCTTAGTTATAAGATTATTGGATTATGTATGAAGGTGCATTCAGAATTAGGGAAATCTTATAAAGAGAAATACTATCAGAAAGCTTTAGAAATATCTTTTAAAAAAAATAGTATAAATTTTGTAAGAGAAATTAAGTTTGATTTAGGTTTTGAGGATGAAAAAATAGGCATGTCATATCTTGATTTTTTAGTTGAAAGTAAGATTGTAGTTGAATTAAAAGTAAAACCATTTATAAATAAAGTTGATATAAAACAGGTACTTAGCTATCTAAAAACCACAGATATTAAACTAGGATTGATAATAAATTTTGGTAAAGATAGTTTGGAGTATAAAAGAATATTAAATTCAAATATAAAATAATTGGCGAAAATTAGCGTTAATTCGCATATTAATTCGCGAAAAGAAATTAAGGAGAAAAATATGAACAACACAGACTATAACCCAAAACTCATTGCGCATTTCCAAAACCCTCATAATGTTGGTGAGATAAAAGATGCTGACGGGGTGGGGCAAGTTGGAAACCCGATGTGCGGGGATACAATGAAATTGACCATCAAGGTTGAGAGCCGATCCGATGGCAATGAATATATTACCGATGTCAAATTCAAAACATTTGGCTGCGCTTCAGCGATAGCTACTTCTTCAGTGGTCACAGATCTTGCAAAGGGAAAGACCCTGGAAGAAGCACTTCAAATCACCAAACAAGATGTTGCAGACGAAATTGGCGGATTGCCGGCAATCAAAATGCATTGCAGCAACCTCGCGGCAGATGCCCTGCAAGCTGCAATAGCAGACTACCGCAGTAAAAAGGGGTAATTTTTCAATTTTCAAGTATCAATTTTCAATCAATTTCCAATTATTCAATATTCAATTGTGTATTGTGAAATTGTAACATTTATTGAGAATTGTAAATTGAGAATTGAGAATTTTATTATTATGTCAAAAAAATCTTTAAATAAAAAACCTAGAGTGGTAGTCGCGATGAGCGGAGGTGTCGACAGCTGCGTCGCTGCTTATTTATTGAAAAAGCAAGGATACGAAGTTATTGGAGTTTTTTTGAAATTCTGGACACCGCCGGTTTCTGTCTGTGGCACCTCGCGTGAAAATGCATGCTGTGATATGCGAGCGCTTTTGTTGGCCCGCCAAGTGGCTGGACAATTAGACATACCCTTTTATACTGTTAATGTGTCCAGTTATTTTAAAAAAGAGATAGTGGACAATTTTGTCCATGAATATGAGTCGGGTCGCACACCGAATCCTTGTGTCAGGTGTAATGAGAAGATAAAATTCGGAGTTCTTTGGAAAAAAGCGAGAGCGCTTGGAGCCGACTATCTCGCGACTGGACACTATGTTAGGAAATGTCAAATGTCAAATATCAAATATCAAAAGAAATCAAAAATTAGTCATTTGTCATTTGAAATTGATTCGAAATTTGACATTTGTAATTTGACATTCAGTCTTATGCGCAGCAAAGACGTTAACAAGGACCAGGCCTATTTCTTAAGCGGTATTGATGCGAGAATAATCCCACACTTGCTGTTTCCTCTTGGCGATATGGTGAAAAAAGATGTCCGTGAGATTGCAAAAAAAGCCAAACTACCAGTTTATAATAAAAAAGATTCCACCGGAATCTGTTTTATACCTGATGGCGATACTTCATCATTTCTTTCTCATTATTCAAATAAACTGAACAAATCAGGTAATATTGTGGATAAAAATGGGAATGTACTTGGAAAACATAAGGGTTTGATGGGATATACGGTTGGGGAAAAGATTGGAGGAGAAATTTTCAATTTTCAATTTTCAATTTTCAATCAATATTCAATACCCAATATTCAAGATCAAAAGGATAAAATAAAAAAAGACGTTCCTCGTTTATACGTAATAAGGATTGATGTTAAAAAAAATCGCTTAATCATCGGTGAAAACGAAGATTGTTTTACAGATACGCTGATTGCTGAAGATGTGAATATTATTGGTTCCGATCTTTTTACAAAGAAAACTATTTTAGCTCAAATCAGAGGCGGTCATAAACCCGAACGTTGTCATATTGTAGGGGCGGGGATTTCCCCCGCCCGAATTAAAGGGCGACCGCAAGGGTCGCCCCTACGGGTTTCCAAATTAAATATTAAATTTCTCAAACCTGTTCGCGCTGTAACTCCGGGACAGACTGTGGCTTTTTATGATCTCAAAGGGAAACTTCTTGGCGGGGGAATAATCAAATAATTATTGACTTTTTGTTGTATTATTTTTTATTTCTATTATTTGAAAATTAATAATTTGCTTACGCAAGCCATAAAAAACGCTATTTGACATATCGTTTTTTTTGTATAGAATGTTGTTAGTTTATCGATTTGGGATCAAACGCTCGCTATACTTTTACAGGTTTGTTCGCGTTTGAAAAAAAGCTGTTGACTATGTTTCAAGTAAATATATAATTGAATAGTAAAGCAGATAAAAATCAATTTATGAAGAAGTAACAAATGCGGTTTTCATGATAGTTTTCGGTTGTTAATTAATTTGTTTGTTTACGGTTTTTTTTACATATTTGCACATTAATAATTAGGGTAAATTCACATTCGACAGAAAATTAAAAGTTGTGGAAAAGTCTGAAATTTTTTAAAAAAAAATTTCATCCCGAGCTTGTCGAGGGATTATTTTTCCAACAGACTTTAAGTCATATTTAATTAATTTATTTTTGTTAGTCGAAACAAAAACAAAAGGTCGAAACCTCAATCGGTATAAAAACTTTTTGGGGACTCTTGTTTCACGCGAGTCTTGCAGGGGCTTATCGCATAAGCCCGAAGACAGCAAAATAAATTCTTCTTGCTCGTGAGTAATCACAAGTTTGAAGAGAAAGTGTTAATAAAAATATAAAATAATATTAAAAAAGAAATCTTAACTCGCAACAATAATTTGCGATTAAGAAAAGGAGGACATACAAAATGTCAAGAAAAATAGCAAAGGCTATATACTCTGTTGTCGCTCTTGCAATGGTTCTTGGAAGCGTTTTCGCTTTCTCTGCTCCAAAAGCATTAGCAGCTCCAGCGTATGATTACGCATTAGTAAATCAGTCAGCGTATCCTTCAACTTTGAATGCAGGCGATGTAACAAACGTCTGGATCGAAGTTAAGAATACAGGTACAGCTACATGGGGTAGCAACGTAAGATTGGGCGCAGGTTCAGCTTATGGATCAGCTGCTCAAGGACGCGACTATTCATCTGAATTCGCAAACAGCGATTGGCCATCAGCTAATCGTGCTGCTGGTATGACAGATGGTACACGCGCAGTTGCAGGAATTATCCCAGGATGGAATGTAAGATTCCAATTCAATATCAAGGCTCCATCTACAGCCGGTGTTTACAAAGCATATTTCACGCCAGTTGCCGACGGTGTAACTTGGATGAAAGATATCGGTATCTTCTGGCAGATCACAGTTGCTGGAACTAGCGGCGGCGGAACAGTAACTCCACCACCAGTAGTTGCTGGCGCATTGAATGCTACAATTGATGGCTCAACACCAGCTGCTCAGTCTATCGTTGCTGACGGCACAAATGGTGGTCAGGCATTAGCTTCATTGGCTGCTTTCAATTTCTCTGGTGCAGGCACTGTAACTCAAATTAAATTAAACAGAATTGGTGTTTCTTCAGACTCAAATCTTGATAACGTATATCTATATGATGGTATTTCTAAGATTGCTGAAATGAATTCAATCAGCAATGGAGTAATTACATTCTTGAACAGCAATGGGCTATTTACCATTAATGGTACAAAGGTAATTACTGTTAAGGCTGATATCAATAAGGGAACAAGCGCTGGACAAACAATTGGTGTATCTATAACTAGCGCTGCAAGTATTACTTCAAATGCTACAAGCGTTGGTGGCACATTCCCAGCTTCTGGTAACTATATGACTGTAGCTACCGTAAGCAATCTTGGTAAATTGACTGTAGCTGATGTTTCATCTTCAACCTCTGTTGATCCAGGCCAAACAGGATTTGAGGTTTGGAAGTTTAGTTTGACTTCTGCAAATCAGAATGTTTCAGTTAAATATATCAAATTGACTCAAGTTGGCAGTATTGCAACTGCTGACCTAACGAATATCAAACTATATGATGGCTCTACTCAACTTGGTTCAACTGTAGCTGCTTTGGGAACTGACAATACTGCTGTATTTGACCTAGCTTCTGCTCCACTAGTAATCAACTCTGGAAATATCAAGAATATTTCTGTTAAAGCTGATATCGTTGGTGGAACTAGCCGAAGCTTCCGCTTCACTATTCAAAGAAGTGCTGATGTTGTAGTAAGTGATAATAACTATAATGTTTCGCTAACTCCTATAGCAAGTATCACAGGTGTTGCGCAGACTGCTTGGGCAGTTGTTGGACAAGGTTCCCTAGGTTCAGCTGATGGAACTAGTACAACTATCAATACTGGAACATTAACAGCTGCTGTAGCTTCTGATACACCATCAGGAAACATTGCTTTGTCTTCAACTGGAATAACATTAGGCAAATTCAATTTCACTGCTGCTGGAGAAGATGTTAAACTATCTTCTATAGTAGTAAATTTGACAGGTTCAACACTTACTAATGCAGCAAATATGTTGGGTCTTCAAAATGGTCAATTAGTAATGGACGGTTCACAAATCGGTACAACGCAAACACTTGCAGATTCTGGTAACACAACATTCACCCTAAACTATACTGTACCAAAGGGAACTACCAAAACTCTACTTATCAAAGCTGACATAGTAGGGGTTTGTGATACTGTTGCTAATGTAGGATGTGGTGCTGCTTATGCGGTTGCTGCGACTGATACCATATTAGCAAATGTTGTTGCTGGTTCAGGTCAAGGACAAACTTCATTATCTACTATCAGCTATGGCGCTGCTAGTGGTAGATTATTAACTGTAGCTACGGGAGTTTTGACAATCGCAAAAAATGCTGCTTTAGCTGACGGTACTACTGCGAACCCAACTGCAGTAAAGGGAGCAACAAATGTTAAGATCGGTTCATTCGTTGTTACGGCTGGCGCTTCAGAGGGTGTAAGTATTTCTCAATTTGGTTTGAAATATGATGCTCTTGGTGCATTAGTTTCTGGTGCATTACAAAATCTAAGGTTGATGAATGGTTCAGCTCAAATTGGTTCTACTCAAGGAACATTGAGCGCAACCAATGGCACAACATACTATTTCAGCCCATCTTCATCTATCTCATTGGCTGCAGGTGGACAATTAGTTGTTGATGTTTATGCTGATATATTGTCAAGTACAACTGCTAGTAACTATAAACAAGGAGATAATGTATATCCATTCTATCTCGACTCTGTAACAGCTACTGGTGCGGTAACTAATACAAATTCCGGGCTTACTGGTCAGACTGTTGCAAGTCAGAAATTAGTAATATCTGCTGCTGGTACGCTTACAATATCTCAAGACTCATCTACTCCTCAAGCTCAGCAATTAGCTATGGGAGCAAGCAATGTAACATTAGCTGTCTTGAAATTCACTGCTTCTGCGGCAGAAGATGTTAATGTTAATAAGATTATTCTTGAAGATGTAAGCGCTGTAAACGGTGCTGTAACGAATATAGGCTTATATGATGGAGCATCGTTGATTGGTACAACAGTATCTTCTTTTGGCACCATCTCTGTTGCTGGATTTACTCCAAACTCTGGAGTAGTTGGTGGATCATTCTCAGGTATTGTTTGGAATCTTGGAAGCTATCTAACTGTTCCAAAAGGTTCATACAAAAATATCACCGTTAAAGCTAACGTAAATAGTTATCCAAATGTAGCATCTGCAAGTGTTACGACTATCAAGTTAAATGCTGGTGCTGTTTCCGGATATGGTGCAGGTTCTGGTGCTAGTATATCATCTGCTGGAGCTGGCGCTGGTCTTTCAATGACTATTTACAAGTCTTTATTGAATGTAGGCTTGGCTAGTGATTCTCCTGCTGGTACTCGTACAGTATCTGCTTCTGATACAGTTGCTAAGTTCACTATCACCAACCCAACCGTTGGAAATGATGCAACTCTTAAGAAAATTACCTTGGCTATTGCTGGTACTGCTGTAGCTGCTACTACTGTCCACGTATATGACAGTACAAATATGTCTACTGAATTAACGGCTGGCGGTACAGCTTATGCTGGTGCTACTAACCATTTAATTACATTTGATTCTGACCTGACTATTACAGGCGGATCATCAAAGACATTGGTAATTGTGTTAGACTCATCAGGATTTGCTACAGGTACTAAGAGCTTCACAGCTTCAATCGGTACAACAGCTACTGATGGTATAGCATGGTCTGATGGTGTTGCTGGTTCAGGAACACTGACTGCAAACCCTGCAAACAATCTACCTCTTAATGCTAATACTTTGACTTACTAATTTTAGTCAAGTCAAGGCAGGGTACAGAACTTCACGTTTACGGATAGCGTCAAAATCCGAAAAACAAAACCCCCGGCGGATGCCGGGGGTTTTGTCGTGGGTAAATGGTATGATAAAATGTTATTATGGAAAACGTACAATCATATAAACAAAAAAACAAAAAATCAAGAAAACAAATCCGACTCAATGATTACGATTATAGCGAACCAGGGGATTATTTCGTAACGATTTGTACGCAAGATAGAGGGTGTTTGTTTGGGAAGATTGTAGATGGAGAGATGGTTTTGAATGATTTAGGCGAGATTGTCGAAAATGAAATATCAAATATTCCAAAAAGATTTAAAAATTCAGAAATCGATATCCATTCCGTTATGCCAAATCACCTGCATTTAATAATTTCAATTTTATGTGATGATGATATTGTAGGGGCAACCCTTGCGGTTGCCTATAATAACCGGGCAGGGGCAAGCCCTGCCCCTACAATAGGGGATATCGTCGGTTCGTTTAAATCATTATGTTTTAAAGAATATAAAAAATATGTTGAGAAAAATGATTTAAATTTACAAACAAAATTTTGGCAGCGTAATTATTATGAAGAAATAATTAAGAATGAAAGACATTATAATGAGGTGTATAATTATATTTTATCCAATCCTTCTAAATGGGAAGAGGATAGAAATAACCCAAATAATATAGTATAATACTTCTATGAAACTCAAAATCACTAAAGAAACCATACAATACATTTTTATTTGCGTCGTTATTGGGCTTTTTGCTGCTGCTATTATTGGCATTATTATCTACTTTATTCACAATCAATTGGTTTGGAATGGTTTGAAAAAAGGTGATAACACGAAAGGCTATATCCAAGAGATTGATAAACTTGATAGTAAAAAAGATAAAACACCAACTGATCTAATTCAGATCGGGAATGATTACTATGCTTTGAAATATTATGATAAATCTATATCATATTATAAGAAAGCCTTAGAATTAGATAAAATTAATCCAGTTATATTTAGAAATATTGCAGTTTCTTTGAGGGATAAGGGAGATTACAAGGGTGCTGAAGATTGGTTTCTGCAGGCTCTTGGTAAAATAAACGCTCAGGCTAATAATTTTATTGAAATAGCGGACATGTATAAGTATTTTCCCGAAGATTATTATAAATATACCCAAGAAGGAATTTTATTGAAGGGGTTGGAAGCTTTACCAGGTGATTTCAACCTAACCTTGACTCTGGCGCGTTATTACAGAGAGGCAAAAGACATCACTAAGGCAATAGAATATTACAATAAGGCGATTGAATTGCGCCCAGATCTGACGGATCTCAAAGATGAAATTCAGCAATTAAGTAAATAAAAAAATCCCCCAGCATCCGCTGGGGGATTTTAATTAAAGCTGTGAAACGCAGCAACATCAGTAATTCAGAATCTGAATGTCTCTGCGCATGGGATCTCCGACTACGATTTTCCGCAGTGTTGGATTAATCGCGAGCGATAGAGGATTGCGGAATTGCAGATCTCCGCCGCCGGGGCTGCCAACGCGCCATTTTTGCTGGAAGCTTGTAGCGCCATATGCAATAATTTCCATTGTGCCGGCATCTGAATATACGACGAAATCATATCCGCTTATCTGGACGACTTTAATTGCCATCGGATATCCGGAATTACTGAGGTCTATATAGTCATTCGTGTTATAGCTGCCGCCTGTTGAAATCTTTGTCAAGCGATGACGTCCAGAATTAGCAACCCAGAGATTTGATCCAGATGTATCCAGTGCTATACCGTTGATGTCCGAGAAATAGCCAGCGCCTACTCCTGTCCCGCCAATGGGGTTGTTGCAAGTATATCCTGTGGAGTTATAGCTGCAAGGCACTATCTTTGACGTGCTATTATCTACGACATAAAGCATATTCGTGTTGCACGTCAAAGCGTTCGGTGTCGTCAGATTGGCATTTGTAATCTTGTACAGATACGTGATGACGTTTCCATTTTCTTTGAAAACGAAGACCCCACCGTCTGCCGAAATCAGAAGCCCATTGTCCGATCCACCGAATGAATTACCGCACCACGCTATTCCACTTATAGCGTTAATCGTAGCAGGAAGTCCAGTTACTCCGCCGGGTGTTAACCTTTGTCGTCTGACTTCAGAGTTGCTGGGTGCATAAACTACGAGCATATTCACACTGTCTGTCGGGTCCTTGCCAGTCGCAAAGATATTTGTCGAACCAATTGTTGAATAACCCATACTTGGTACCGGTATGGAAAGCCCGAATGTCGGAGTATTGAATGTCACTCCGCCATCGTTGCCCGTTCCGCCGCCTCCGCCTGTTCCGCCTCCACCACCGCCACCGCTTCCGCCGTCGCATGTCGGATCATATTCGATAGGTATTGCTACCTCGTCCGAATCGACATTGTGGGCGTTTCTGGTTTTGTAGTGGAAGGTGTACGTGCCGGAATTTGTAAACGAGATGTTGTCGCTGAAATAGCGGTCAGCTGTCGAAGTGCTGTAAATCGGCTTAATCTGCGTGCCGTCTTTGATCAGCGCTTCATTCTCCTTGAACTTAATCGTCACAGTCGCGAAACCAGTGCAGGTATAGGAGTCCCAATAGGAAATATACGGTCTGGTCGGCGGAGTATTATTGAGGTTGAAAAGAACCCTCAAAACGTCGCCGGGCTGTCCGCCCAGCTTGGCGTAGAATTGAATAATCTTATCGCCGTTGGGTTGACCCGAGAAATCCACATTGGTACTCCAGTAAGTAGTCGCTCCGGAGCTGAATGTCGCGATGCGCGTCTCGTCATTTGACCACGGCAGTTTCATCCAGATAGAATCAACGCCGCCGGGGGCATAACCTTCGAAGACAAAAGAGGTAGCATAGGGTGACTTGGTGATCAAGACGTCGTATGTCGGATCCGAAGTGTTTTCCCACGCTGTGTCCGCATTCGATGAATAGGTGATCAGCCACGGTTTTGAAACGTGCGCTGTGCCGACTTTCCAGACTTTGACGTCCTTGCACTCGGTATTTCCCGAAATACTTCCGCTTGTCGTGGATTTGATCGGTGTTACGCATACCCTGTAAGTTGCCGACGAACCTGAGATGCTCGCATTGGTGTACTGGTATCCCATATTTGTCTGACAGTCATAGGTTTGCGCGTAGCCGTTGCCCCATGAAACTGAACATAGCGATCCGAGATCTTCCGGCCGGCTAATTACTGTCGTGACGGTTACTACGTCTCCCGCGTTAGCTTCCGGAGGTGTCAGTTTTGTGTCTGAAATCTGCGGAGCGGATGGGATGACTGCTGTAGGCGCCTCCCTCACATATACCCGAATTGAGTTTGTGATCGGTTTGGAACCGTTGGTAGCTGTCACTGACAGGTTGTAATACGAGACTGAAGCGCTGTATTTATAGCGCACCTGAAACGTATTTACAGTTGCGTTGTCGCAAGTTGCATTGTTGACCGTGGAAGTTGAAGTGCCATCTCCCGGGTTCAAAACCAGCGTATTTGCATTCGCGCAGTACGCCATTACCGTGATGAGTGTTCCTTCGTCCACTGTCATTTCTGTTGCATTGGTTGGTGTCGGTGAGATTGCCCAACGTAATCCTGACAGATTATTTGTGTCGATTATGGTTCCGCCGCCTCCACCACCATTGCAACCGGACATGGTGACGAGTATTGGCACCGCAAATATCAGCGCCAATGCGAGATAAATAAAGCGAAACTTTCGTGTCATTCTCATTACTGAATTACCTCCTTCATGGGGTTTGATTGAAGGTTTAGTGCGCCGGAGCGCTCTATAACCATTTGACACGGTATTTATATAGACCCTTCTTCAGGGGTGCGCTAAGTTGAACAGAGAAATATTTGTTTTTATTTGTTTCTCTGTTATTAAGTTACAATAAGCGAAACAAGAGGAGTTTTTATGCCTCTATAATTATAATCCGCTTAGTTAACTCAAATTTAGCATAAAAACAGGATGTAGTCAAGGGTTTGTTGGCGAAATAAGCCAAATTTGGTAAATAAGAAAAAACAGCTTTAAAAATATAGATAAATATTAAAAAATATTATGTTAAAATATTAAAGAAATATTATTAATATAATAGATGCAAGAAAAGAACTATGTTGCATTGAAAGATCTTATAATTTATCGTTTGTCGATAGACCTTTGTAATTATTGCTGGGATATTTACATTAGTTTTGACTGGGATACAAAGAAGATAGAAGGGCATCAATTTATCAGGTCAATAGACTCAATTGGTGCTAATATCGCCGAAGGATATGGTAGATTCCATTTTCTAGATAGGATAAAATTCTATTATAACGCCAGAGGATCGTTACTCGAGTCAAAACATTGGGTTTTGTTACTAAAAAATAGAAATAAAATTAGTGTAGATGATTTTGATATTCTTATCAGCAAACTAAATAAATTAAATTATCAGTTAAACTTATACATTGCTTCTTGTCACGAAACCAGAGACAATATTTAATATTTTATAATATTTTGAAATATTTTATTAATATTATCAACAAACTCTTTAATTTTTCGCGACTTTCTGTTAAAATTTAACTATTAGAAATAACTAACCGTTTATGACTTCTTCCGAGATTCGAAACAAATTCCTCCAGTTCTTCAAAGAGCGCGGTCACGCTATTATCCCGTCTGCTTCAGTTATTCCTGAAAATGATCCGACGGTTTTATTCACAACTGCTGGAATGCATCCTCTCGTACCTTATCTGATGGGTGAGACTCATCCTGAGGGCAAGCACTTGGTTAACGTTCAGAAATGTGTCAGAACTGACGATATTGTAGAAGTCGGTGACATAGCTCACAATACTTTTTTTGAAATGTTGGGTTACTGGTCATTGGGGGACTATTTCAAGAGAGAATCAATCCATTACACATTTGATTTTTATACGCAGGTTTTAGGTTTTGATAAAGACAAGGTTTCTGTTTCAGTCTTCAAGGGCGATGAAGATTCGCCTTTTGATGAAGAATCTTACAATGTCTGGAAAGATGAAATAGGTATACCGGCTGAGCGGATTCACCGCTATGGGAAAAAAGAAAATTGGTGGGGTCCTGCTGGAGAAACAGGTCCTTGCGGTCCGGATACGGAAATGTTTATTGATACGGGAAAAGAAAAATGCCATGAAAACTGCGGCCCAAGCTGTGATTGCGGTAAATTTGTCGAGATCGGCAATAATGTTTTTATGCAGTACAATAAAACGAAAGAAGGCAAGTTTGTCGAATTGAAACAAAAAAATGTTGATGTCGGGCTTGGTTTGGAAAGATTGGCGATGTTTGTTCAGGGTAAAAATTCTGTTTACGAAACAGATCTTTTTGCGCCTATTATCGCAAGAATTGAGGAATTGAGCACAACCAAGTATCAAGACGACAAAAAATCTTTCCGAGTTATCGCGGATCATATTCGCGCAGCAACCTTTATTCTGGGAGACCAAAACCCTGTTGTTCCCTCCAATACGCTTCAAGGTTATGTATTAAGACGCTTGATCCGCAGAGCTGTGCAATATGGCAGAAAAATTGGCGCGATTGAAGGAATGAGTGAGAGATTAGCCGAATTGGTTATAGAAATGTATGGAAGCGTGTATCCGGAATTAGAAGAGAATAAAGGCAGGATTTTGGATGAATTAAATAAAGAAGAAGTAAAATTCGGAAAAACTTTGGAAAACGGTCTAAAAGAATTTAATCGGATTGTGGAGTCAAACGGGGGCTTAACGATAGAAGGTAAGGATGCATTTCTCCTTTTCCAATCATATGGTTTTCCTTTAGAAATGACAGTAGAACTTGCAAACGAAAGAGAGATCAAGGTTGATTTGGAAGGTTTCAAAAAAGAATTTGAAAAACATCAAGAACTTTCGCGCACAGCTTCTGCTGGAATGTTCAAAGGCGGATTGGCTGATACGGGAGAGGAAACCACCAGGCTTCATACCGCCGCGCACTTATTGCTCGCATCGCTTCGTCAAATTCTTGGCGAAGAGCATGGACAGATAAACCAAAAAGGCAGCAATATTACTGCCGAAAGATTGAGATTTGATTTTAATTATCCAACCAAATTAACCGAAGAGCAGATAAAAAAAATTGAAGATAAAGTTAATGAAAAGATTGCGGAAGCGATACCGGTAGAGATGATGGAGCTGGATTATAATGAAGCGAAAAATATGGGGGCTGCCGGAGTTTTCGAAAACAAATACGGCAACCGAGTGAAGGTTTATAAGATCGATGATTTTTCCTTCGAAATCTGCGGGGGTCCTCACGTTGCCAATACCAGCGAGCTTGGACATTTTAAAATAGTGAAAGAAGAAAGCAGCAGTTCGGGAATACGACGGATTAAAGCGGTGGTGGAATAGAAAAAACAGAATATAAATAAAATATTAAAAAAATATTTTCTTAATATTTTGAAATATTTTTAACTTAAGCACATGGACGAAAACAAATTACCAGACAATATAGTACCATTTCCAATTCGCGACAAAACAGCTTTATTTCAACGAGTCAAAGCTGAAATTGCGATTATCAATGCTGATATCGCGGATAGAAAGTTGCGGCTGAAAGATGAGGAAGATAGTTTGGCTTATGAAAAAGAAAAAAATCCAGACTATAACTTTTCCGGGCTTGAACCTCGGATTGAAATGCAAAAAGAACAAATCGCAGCTTTGGAAAAAAAGCTAGCAGAAAAAATAGCTGAAAAAGAAGAACTTATGAATAAGGATTAAGAGAAATTAAAGAAGAAATTGTTGAAATTAAAAATTTCTTAATTTCCTAATTTCTTTATTAAAATACACCCTTTAAATTTTATTACATTGAAGTTATAATAAAAGCACAACAAGAATAATAAAAATTTCGAATGTCATTCCTTGACCGTCTTTTTGGTTACAATGAGCTTGCTAATTATGCCATCGCGCTCGATGTTGGTACAGAGTTTGTGAAAGCTTTGGTTTTCAAAGTAGAAAATGGCAAGGCTACCGTGATTGGAGTAGGTCGCGAACGTCAGGCTCTCAAAGATATGCAAGGAGGCGCTGTTACTGATATTTCCGGAGTAATCAATAATTGTTCCAAAGCTCTGGATGCCGCCTGCACTATGGCAGGGGTTAATCCGGATAAAGTGATCATGGGTATTGCGGGAGAGTTGGTAAAAGGCAATACGACGAGCATAGTTTATGAACGCAAAAATGCAGCGAAGAAAATTGATGCCAAAGAGCTCAAAGATATAATGAAAAAAGTTCAAGAAAAAGCTTTTGGACAAATTCACAACCAAATTTCTTGGGAAACCGGGAAGGATAATATAGATATCAGATTGGTAAACGCAGCGATTGTTGATGTTCGTATAGACAGACATAGCGTTAGTAATCCGGTTGGTTTTACCGGTAAAACAATCCGCGTTGGAGTCTATAATGCTTTTGCGCCGATGATTTATCTTGGAGCGCTCGAAACGGTTGCGGATAATATTGGCTTAAACCTCATTGGTATAGCGGCAGAACCTTATGCGGTGGCGAAATCTACAGGCACTGCAGCCGGACACGATTTCTCCGCGATATTTATAGACGTCGGAGGTGGAACCAGCGATATTGCAGTGGTGCGCGCCGGCGGACTGGAGGGAACAAAAGTATTTGCAATTGGCGGCAGGGCTTTTACAAAAAGAATTGCCAGAGAATTTGGAATTCCTTTTGAAAAGGCGGAAGAACTGAAAATCGCTTACAGCCATGGTAAATTAACTGAAATGGACGAGGAAAGAAAAGAAGAAAAGATTGCTAAAATTATGGAGGATGATATTAAAATTTGGATGGCGGGGGTTACGATGATCCTCAAGGAATATGGAGATATGGAGCTGCTTCCAAGTAAAATTCTTCTTTGTGGAGGCGGTTCGCTTCTTCCCGAAGTAAAACATGCTTTGGAAGGAAGCGATTGGTGGGCGGATCTGGCATTTTCCAAAAAGCCAAAAGTTGAATTCATGCGTCCCAAGGATCTGGATAACGTGATCGATCAAACCGGAAAGTTGAAAGATCCTTCAGACATTACCGCGATGGCGCTGGCAAATCTGGCGATAGATATGATGACTACAGGAGGAGGAGAGATGAACGAAATGTTGAAGAAGGCAGGGGACAAGAAATAATTTGAGCTTTTTTACAACGTAATATTTTTCTAATATTTCAAAGCATTTAATAATTTAATAAATATTACGGAATATTAAAAGAATACTATGGTAGATATGATTTTTTAATTTAATATTTTATTAATATTTTTATCAATATATAATAAACATAGATATGAACAAAGTCCTGTATCTTGAGCCGGATGAGGAGATAATCTCCGTTGTTGATCGGCTGAAGAGCGCCCGTGACAATAAAATAGCGTTAGTTGTACCTGCTGGAGCAGTGATTTTATCCAGCGCTATTAATTTACGTCTGCTTTATGAAGAATCTCATAAAATTGGTAAAAATGTTTCAATAGTTACCACAGATACCACGGGAGGAAATATTGCCAGCAAAGTTGGTTTTACTGTCTATGAAACACTTGGAGATGCCAGAGAGATGAAAGTCCGTGATATCGAAGAACAAGAAAGAGAATCGCCAGTGAAAAGAAGAAAAGTGCGTCATAAAGAGCTGGAAAAAATAGAAGCCGAAGAGGAAGGAGAGCTCGAAAGCGAAACACTAGGCTATACTGACATTGATGATGAGGAGGAAGAAGAATTTTTTGAACAAAAAGTAGCGCAGGATTCCGTTCCCGTCTATGAAGAAAAAAAGAAAGTAGATTCAAGGCTTAACTTTTATTCAAAAGGCATAAAAAATAATCCAAAATTCAAGCCATTATTAAATCCAAAAATAATTGTGGCAGGTATCGCAGTGATAATGGTATCTTTATTTCTGATGGTTTTTGTTTTTCCAAAAGCAACAGTATATCTTAATGTTTATTCTAGCGAACAAGAAGTTGCAGTAAGTTTCAATGTTTCTGCCGCTAAAACATCTGTAGAAATGGTAAATGGTAAAACTACTCTTCCTGGTAAATTGGAGACGGTAGAAAGAGATGTCTCTGTTTCAGCTGACGCTACCGGTCAGAAGAATATCGGGAATAAAGCCAAAGGTTCAGCAACAGTCTATAACCGTTCTGGAAAAGCTGTTGTGATCGCGAAGGGGACAGAATTTTTGACATCAGATAATAAGCGTTATGTTTTAACGGATCAGATTATAATTCCGGGCGCGCAAGTTTCTGATTATGGTCAGCTGATACCAGGTGTGATCAATGCCAATCTGGAAGCCTCTGAAGGCGGGGTAGTATACAATATTAAAAGCGCTAAATTTTATATCCCGGCCTATGCTGATACTGTAGGAAATCTTGTTTACGCTCAGAGCGATTCTGGTTTTTCCGGAGGCGATGACAAAATGGCAAAAGTCGCAAGCAAAGAAGATATTGAGGGTGTGAAGAAAAAAGCTCAAGAGGAAGCAGCGAAACAGATCGATACCGAACTCGGCATGAAAGGTGAAAGAGTTTTTGTAAAAGGATTGTCCAAAACAGAAGTTGTAAGTGAAAATATTGACAAAAAAGAGAATGATGAAGCGGAAAAAATTACTGATACCGTGAAATTAAAATTCACCTTTCTAACTTTTAGTAAAGCTGATTTTGACAAGGTATTTTCCGATATTGTGAAATTGGGGGTAGGAGACCAAAAACAGTTAATTGGTCAAGGTTATCGCGAAGTGAAATGGGAAGTTGCGAAATTTGATGATAAGAAAAACGAAGCGGAAGTTACTGGCAAGGCGATAATTTTAAATTCAACCAAGATTAATGAGGACTTTTTGAAATCAAAGATTATTACGCTTAATATTCAGGAATTACGCACTGTATTATCACAATATTCCGAAGTTGAGCTTGACCATGTTAGTTTCTTCCCTCCATTGATTTTGAGTTCTATTCCAAGCAATGAGAGGAATGTCAGGATAGTGATCAATTATGTTGAAAAAAGTAAGTAGGTGGCTTGCAAATTTGTGTGATTAAAATGTATTCTCTCAAATATCTAATATCTAAATAATAATTTCTAATAAAAAGAATAAAAAGATAAATGACGGTACATTAGAAATTTGACATTTTATTAGACATTATAATTTATAATTTAGAAATTTTATGCGATTATTGGGTATTGACTATGGTACAAAAAGAATCGGAATCGCTATCAGCGATGATCTTGGCATGCTCGCGCATGAGTATGGGGTTTTGATCGATCAAAGTGATGAAAACGTCATTGAGGCTTTGCGCCAGATCATACTTCTCGAAGGAATTGAGAGAATTGTTTTGGGGTTGCCGCTGCATATGAGCGGTGAAGAAGGAGAAAAAACGCAGGAAGCGAGAGATTTTGGCGCGATGATTGAAAACTGTCTCGATATCGAGGTAGTTTTTGAAGACGAAAGATGGACAACAAAACTGGTTGATAAAACTCTACGGGAGATGAAAATCAGCCAGAAGCAAGCCAGAGATAGGAAAGATATGCTAGCAGCGAAATATATACTTCAATCTTTTATGGATAGAGAGCGGAATACGGAATAAAAAATTTTCAATGGATCAATTATCCAAATTCAAGAATTGCAGAATTGTATCATTGATTGAAAATTGAGAACTGAAAATTGAAAATTTCTTAAAATGTTGTTCCCATATCTATATGCTCGGCGTACTCTTTATCGCCATGTTTGCCATCATCCGGGTCTTTTATTGCGCGATCGCGGTATTCTATTACCAGTCTGTCTTTTTCTTCCAGAGGCAGATCCTTATTTTTGATATCCGGTCCGCCGACGCATCCGCCGACACAATTCAAAACGTCTATAAATCGATACGGAGAAATTCCCGCTTTCATCTCGTCAAAGATTTTAAGATAATTCGGAATTCCATCGACGATGCAGATTTCTTCCGGTTTAAAAAAATTTCTTACATGCGCAGTTTTTGCCAATCCTCCAGAAATAGGGTAAACCTTGGTATACTCTGTGATAAACGAATCGAAAGCATAATCACCATCCGGATAGCTGTCTTTTTTAATCCCCTTCTCTTCGAGCATCTCGCTTAATTCTTTAAAGGTGATTACAATATCAACTAATCCTGGAAAGCGCGGAGCTTCCAGCGCTCTTTTTGCCTGACAAGGAGAGACAAAAACCATTTTATAGTCAGGATGACGATCCCTGCAAATATTTATCATAGCATGCATCGGGGAAACAACCGGTATCAGATACTGTCTTAACTCAGGATATTTTTTCTCAATCACATTCACAATCATTGGACAGGGAGAAGCGATATAATATTTTTGATTTGGGTTTTCCTCAATGTACTTTTTGTACCAATAATTGACCATTCTGGCGCCAAATGTTAGCTCAGCAACTTTTTCAAATCCGAGTTCTTTTAACATTCCGACTATCTGCGGATGCGGAAAATCAATTGGAAAAGCGGGAGCCAGCAGCGCGTAAACCTTGGATTCAGAATTTAGCAGTTCTAAAAGTTTGTTTTGGTGTTCGTTCATTTTTTTAAATTTTATTAATTATTTTAATTCTCAATTCTCAATTAACAATTCTCAATAAATTTTCAATGAATCAATTACCAATAATTGCAAAATTGTGTCATTGATTGAAAATTGAAAAATGGAAATTGAAAATTATAATTCCATTATACACAAAATCATTTTAAAAAGAATATTTTTATGCTAAAATATGATCAGTTCGGACATTAAAAGTAGGAATAAAAAAAAGGGGGTTTTGGAGTGGCAAAAAAAGATGATACTTATCGCTGTTTGTCATTGAATGTTGCTGTGATTTTACGAAAAAACCCGGAATTGAGCGCGCAACAAGTTTTAAACCAGTTAAAAAAACGAGGCAAGAAAACAGAATTGAAAGATGTTAGAGCTCTCTGGAAAAGTTGGCACACAAAACCGCACAATGGCAGGAGAATTATCGAGTACCGGACAGGTAAGAAAGGCTCCAAATAGTTTTATTTTACTGTGATTCTCACCCTCCCGAAAGGGGAGGGTTTTTATTTTTTGCCTAATAATTATTTTATGTTATAATCGTCTTTATGAAAACAAAAATTATTTTAATTGTTGTTATTATTTTGGCCATAAGTATATATGGTTATACTATATATAGTAAGAACGCGCTGGAGAAAGCCATTTCTATGCCAAATTCTGCTACGAAGACCTCGGTTACTTTTGAAATCAAACCCGGGGAAAGCATGAGCGCGGTCGCATCCAACCTTAAAAAGGCGACTCTAATGGTCAATAACGATCCTTTTATTAAATATGCCAAGAAAAATGAATTAGATAAAAAAATTAAAGCGGGTGTTTATACTCTCAATACCGCGATGAGTCCAAAAGAGATACTCGAAGTTTTTGTTTCCGGTTCAAGATCTGAGGTGTGGATTACTATTCCGGAAGGCTGGCGAATTGATCAGATTGCTTCTTACCTTGAAAAACAAGGTCTTTTCAAAGCCAAAGAATTTGAAGACGAAGCTTATGTGAAAAATTTTAGTTCAACGCCGTTTTTAGCCGGATTGCCGGGTAAAACCACGCTTGAAGGATACCTTTTTCCTGACACTTACAAAGTTTTTTCAGATGCGAAGCCCGCGGATGTTATTCAGGTTATGCTAGACAATTTTGGTAAAAAAGTAACCAAGGATATGATGGATTCTGCCAACAAACAAGGCTTTTCGCTTCATCAGTTTATTACTCTAACCTCAATAATCGAGAAAGAATCAGCTCATAGCGAAGATATTCGTAAAATTTCTTCTGTCTATCATAACAGATTGGCGCAAGATATGCCTTTTCAATCAGATGCGACAATCACTTACATCACGCGCCGTGCCGATGCCAGACCATCTATCGATGAGACAAAAATCGATTCTCCATATAATACCTATTTAAACAAAGGGCTCCCTCCCGGACCTGTTGGTAACCCCGGTGTAGCTGCCATGGAAGCAACTCTCAACCCAGAAAAAACAGATTATCTTTTCTTTGTTTCACAAGGCAATCGCGCTTATTTTGCCAAAACCTATGAAGAACATTTGGAGAACATTGCGAAATACTTAGATTAGGATAAAATTTTTAATTTTTAATTTTTGAATTTTTAAATAAATTCTAATTTTTAAACAAAAAATAAATGATATATGATCTAGAAGAAAGAGTTTCCCTATTCGGACAAAAAATAATTGTATTTTGTCGGCTTTTTGAGAAAAATGAGATAACAAGACCATTAATATCATAGTAAGTCAGATCAGCAACCAGCATAGGCGCAAACTATATGGAGGCTAATCAAGCAAGTTCAAAAAAAGATTTTAAAAATAAGATAAGAATTTGCCAGAAAGAAGCTAACGAAACAAAGCATTGGTTAAGAATGTTGTCTTACTCAACAGATAGTAATAAATATGGATGTCGGATTCTATGGAAATAGGCACATGAATTGACATTGATATTTGCAAAAATTTCAAAAAGTTGTGATTCAGATAATTAATAATTTAGATTTAAAAAATTATTTAAAAATTAAAAATTATAAAATTAAAAATTCTATGTCAAATTTTAAATTTGACATAGAATTCATATCGTGCTATAAATTATACACAAAATCAATTATATTAAGTCATATCAATATCCCTTTTAATACAGAAGTATAACAATGAGGGGTGTTTTCTTTTTTTCGATTTTTAAGGGTTTTCCGCAGAAAACTGTGGATAAGTATTAAGTAAAATTTTAAATCAAGAAAAAATTTATACCAAATTTTATAGTAGAATTTTTTCTTAAAAGGAGAAATTTCACGAAAAGTGGAGAGAATAAAATCTAATGATTTTTTTCTCGAAAGTGAAAGTGAAATTTGGACGCATGAGCAAAGAAGTTTATCTTACTAAAGAAAAATTAGAGCAGATACAAAAAGAATTAAAAGAACTTTTGGAAGTAAAAAGACCAGAGGTTATTGGCCGTATCAAGGATGCCAGGGCTCTTGGAGACCTATCTGAAAATGCGGAATATCATAGCGCTCGTGAAGAGCAGGGGTTTATCGAGGGAAGAATTGAAGAACTGGAATATATGGTAAAAAATGCTTCAATCATTAGCGATGATGGTAAGAAAAAAGACCGTGTTGGACTCGGCGCAACAGTCGTTACATCGAGCGAAGGCGAAAAAGTTACTTTTAAAATCGTTGGTTCAGCAGAGGTGGATGTGGCAAATGGCAGAATATCAAACGAATCGCCAATCGGCAAAGCTATGATGAATAAGAAAGAAGGCGAGACGGTAGAGGTTGAGACTCCAGGCGGAAAGATGAAATATAAGATATTGAAGATAACATAGGGTGAAGGGTTTAGGGTATAGGGTATAGTAGGGGCGAGCCGTTGGCTCGCCCATTTTTACTTTTTCCTAACGAAAAATCCTTCCTGAAAAGGAAGGCTTTGGAGTTTCAAGCGGGGCCGGAACCCGCGGAGGTGAAGGTAAAGATGTTTTTCGCGCGCAATCTTTGGCGATTTTAGCAAAATGGATTAAAAGTTTTTCTCAAGGTAATTCTTTTTTAAAAGAACCACTCGAACGAGTACTTTGGCTAATTATAATTATAAAACTATTGACTGATATTGATATATATGATAATATATAGAAAGTTTTTTTGTGCTATTAAAAAAATAGAAATAAAAAGAATCTCAAGGAGGTGAGGGACTAACTTTGCCCGCAGTAAACCGGCGTGCGTGTCGGTAAAAAAATTCCGTTAAGGAGAAGAAAAATGCAAGGAATATCGATCTTTGGGACGGTTTTGGGGGTAATATTCGCTATTCTCTTTTTGGTCTCGCTGACGGGTATCCGGATGATTCAGGAATACCAGAAGGCGGTCATCTTCCGTCTCGGACGGTGCGTCGGAGCGAAAGGACCGGGCCTTTTCTACATCATTCCCTTCATTGACCGGTGCGTCGTGGTTGATATGAGAGTGACGAAAATTCTAATCGAGAAGCAGGAAGTCCTTACGAAAGACAAGGTTTCGGCGAAGATCGATGCCGTAGAATTCCTAAGAGTGATAAAGCCTGAGGACAGTATTATAAAAGTTGACAACTTCCTTGCTGCTGTTCACCAGCTCGCTCTTTCGGCGCTACGCGATGTTGTTGGACGTCACGATTTGAGTGATGTGCTTTCGGATCGCGATACGATTAACAAAGAAATCCAGAAGCACGTCGAAAAGATGGCGCTTGAATGGGGGATTGAAATCAAAGGAATTGAGATTAAGGATGTTGAAATTCCCGATAATTTCAAGCGTGCCATGGCAGCCAAGGCCGAGGCGAAACAGGAAGCTGAGGCGAGAGAGATAAAAGCCAATGCGGAACTGACCGCCACCAAGGTTTTGTCCGAAGTCGCCGCTCTCATCAGGGATAATCCCTTCATTCTCGAGCTTCGCAAACTTCAGGCGTACGAGAAGATCGGAACTGAGCAGAATACCATGATCATGGTGGATCTGAATAACAATTCAGGTTCAACGGGAAGCGGTTTGACTGCGCTTGCCGCGGCGCTTGCCGAGGTAAGATCAAAACTCGCGTCCGTTCAACCACCGGCTCCAAAAACCGCCGGCAAGTAATTTTTCACATTTCATTCGTTAAATTTAAGTGGCCCCGACTTTGTCGGGGCCACTTTTCGTTATATTAATATTTATTATTTCAAAATATTTTTTATGATATAATTATTGCATGGATAAAAACACGATTAAATCAAAAATCGAGAAATTGCGTCGTGAAATCGAATATCATAATTACAGGTATTATGTTCTTGATGACCCCAAAATTTCTGACCGGGAATATGACCTGATGCTGCGTGAACTTGAAAAACTTGAAAATGAAAATCCGGAGTTTTTTGATGCTAATAGTCCAACACAAAGAGTGGGGGCAACGCCTTCAAAGAAATTTGGATCATTTCACCATGCGGTACCTATGCTGTCTATTTCGAACGTGATGGATTTAGACGAACTTGATAAATGGGATGAGAGAGTGCGGAAATCCTTAAACAAAAGCAAGGTTGAATATTGCTGCGAGTTGAAATTCGATGGTTCATCAATTAGTTTGGTTTACAGTGATGGAGAATTTTCCGGCGGTGGTACCAGAGGAGATAGTGAAAATGGAGAAAATATCACGCCGAATCTGAGGACAGTTAAATCAATCCCGCTGGTTTTACAAAAAAATATCGAAGGCGAAGTAGTGGTTCGCGGAGAAGTGATGATGGACAAAGATGCTTTTGAAAAAATAAATAAAAAGGCTGAGAAAGAAGGTGGCAAGGTTTTTGCCAATCCTCGCAATGCTGCCGCAGGATCTTTGCGGCAACTTGATCCGAAAATTACGGCTAGCCGCCATCTGAAATTTTTTGCTTACTATATAATTTCCGGTATCAAAACAAAAACGCAGAGCGAACAGCTCGAAGACCTGAAAAAGCTTGGTTTTATAGTCAGTCCCAATTGGGAATTGGCAGATAGTATCGAAGGTGTGAAAAAATTCTTGAAAAAATGGGAAGAGAAAAAAGAATCCCTTCCTTTTGAAATAGATGGTGTGGTGGTAAAAGTTAATAACGTTGCTGATCAGGAAAAGCTGGGTTATGTGTCCAGAGCTCCGCGTTGGGCGATAGCATATAAATACCAAGCAGAAGAACAAGAGACGATTGTGGAAGATATTGAAGTTCAGGTGGGAAGAACTGGAACCTTGACTCCAGTTGCGCATTTGAAACCAGTAAGAGTAGCCGGTAGTACTGTTAGCCGAGCAACCCTGCATAATAAAGAAGAGGTAAAAAGGAAGGATATCCGCATTGGTGATCATGTTTTGATCCATAAAGCGGGGGAAGTAATCCCGGAAATTATTCGTTCGATAAAAGAAAAACGAACTGGAAGAGAAAAAGTTTTCAAAATGCCGAAAACGTGTCCGGTATGCGGTACGAATGTTGTGGAAGATGCGCGCGGAATTATAGTAAAGTGTCCAAATAAAAAGTGTTTTGCGCAGCATAATGAACAGATCATTCATTTTGTTAGCCGCGCTGCTTTTGATATTGAGCATATCGGTCCGGCACTCGTTGAGCAATTAATTGAAAACAAATTAATCGAGGATGCAGCAGACCTTTTTAGTCTTGAGAAGGGCGACTTAGAAGTATTGCCAAGAATGGGTGAGAAATCAGCGCAAAATGTGATTGATTCGCTAAATGCACGTAAAAAAATTTCGTTGAATAGATTTATCTATGCTTTGGGGATTCCGAATGTCGGTGAACAAACCGCTTCGGATCTGGCTGACCAATTTGAAACTCTGGACAAATTAAGCAACGCTGGACTCATTGAATTCGAAGGTCTTTTTGGAATTGGAGAAGTTGTCGCAAAAAGTATTTATGAATATTTTCAAAATGAAAAAAATGTAAAACTTTTGGATAAATTGATGAAGGCGGGGATCGAAATACAAAAAAGCAAAAAATCAAAAAAACTAGAAAACAAATCATTCGTGATTACTGGTTCGCTGCAGAAGTTTTCGCGTGAGGTTGCTGAGGAATTGATACGAACTCAAGGCGGTAAAGCCAGTTCTTCGGTTAGTCCAAATACGACATATTTGGTTAGTGGAGAAAATCCCGGTTCTAAATATGATAAGGCAAAGAAATTGGGGGTAAAAATTATTTCCGAAGATGAGTTTATAAAAATATTGAGAAATTAGTTTTCCACAATATTATAATAATTTTCTTAGTAATCATTCTTATTTATTAAAATATTACTTAATCTGTGGATAAAATAAAGCCATGCTATATGGTTTTTTTTGATTTGACACTATTCATAAAAAACAACATAATGTTATCGAGAAGTAAAGACTTTTGGTATTTTTATGTATAAATGCAATCTTAATTTATTAATGTTTATAAAATAATAAAAAGGTCGGTAAAGTTATTTGGTTATTAAATAAAATATGATAATAGTAATTTATAAAAAATGAGAAAAAATATTATAAGTAAAATAAAAAAAAATATGAAAGATAAACCAGCTTTAATGAAATTTGTTGGAGTACTTTTTTTGATTTTAGCAATTGTTGTTGCCGGTCTTTTATTAAAATCTAAAGCAACAGATGTTACTTCAAGCCTAACCATTGCAAATACTCCGCCGAATGCTTTAACGAACATAGGCGAGACCATTGCTTCTACTGACTTATCACCTACCAACGAGGGAGTGAGTGTAACTATTTCTGGTACTGCGACAGATGATAATGGCGACAGCTGGACTTTATTAGTATGTCAGACTGCTGGTGTTGCTGGAACGAGTTGTGCTGGTACTGCATGGTGTACTTCCGGTACGGCGGCATCAGGAGCTTCAAATTCTTGTTCAATAACAACGACAGGGATAACCACAGAAGATAATCCTTGGTATGCATACGCATGCGATGTATCTGATTGTTCAGTTGTCAGCCAAGGCGATTTTTCAGGTGGTGATTCTGGTAAAAATTCTCCCTTTGTTGTAAACCATGCTCCAACTTTTACTGTTAATAATGATGGGCCAAAGGATCCTGGTTCTCTTTTAACATTTACGGCTTCAGTAACTGATACTGATGTTTATACTTCACAAGATATGGTTACCTTAGATATTTGTAAAGAAGCAAGCTGGACAGAGATTGGCGGTTGTGGGGGTACAGGGGCGTGGTGTACTTCAGGTTCAAAAGACCCTACTGCTGGACCTGTAACATGTGACATTACTTTAGCAAGTGTTCTGCCTGACGGAAATTATGATTACTATGCGTATCTCAAAGATAGTCATAACTTTGCTTCTTCCAGCGCAGATCAGGGCGCCGCAAAAACATATACAGTCAATAACGTAGCTCCTTCTGTAAGTGGTATTTCGATATTAAACTATGATAGTAACCCGGGAGTTTTAAGCCTAGACACATCTAAGGCTGGTACTACAACTCCAGGATATACCGTTCATTTTACTGTTACCGATAATAATAGTTGCACTTTGAAAGCAGGGACGGGCGACGAAATTATAGCTGCTAACACCAAGGCGAATTTTAGGGAGTCAAGTAAAGCTCAGGGATCATGTTCTGCAGGTGGAGATGCAGATACAGATGATTGTTACCCGCAAATCACTTGTTCGCAAGATGGTGGTTCCTGTACAGGTATATCTGATCCAACCGCAACTTTCACTTGCACTTTTGCCCTTAATTATAATGCAAATCCAACTATTGGAGGACCATATGATGCTGATAATTGGATAGCAAGCGTAAAGGCAGTTGATAATGATAGCGCGGATTCTGGATTGGTAGATGGTTCAGGGTTGAATGGTTCGGAAAATGAATTAAATCAGTTTCTAGCCTTTGCTGTTAAACAATCTGGTGGATTAGTTGATCTAACTCAAATAAATTATGGTACTATGTCACCCAATGCGGTTACTGCGGATGGCAGCTCACCAAATTCATGGGTAGTAGGACAGGGCAATACTGGTTTGGACCAAAAACTAAATGGTACAGATATGACTTGTACTGTAGGTGGTTGTAGCGGACAAATAATTCCAGTTTCTTCACAAAAATATGGCAGCGCAGCTATTTTTGACTACAATGCTTCTACTGATATACTAAGTATCTTAGCTACACCTTATCAATATTGCGCTAAACCAACCTCTGCGGTGGGTAATCCAAATATCTCAACTTTCTGGAAGATAAAAGTTCCTTCTGGAAAACCCGTTGGAAATTATACCGGTACAGATACGATAGTTGGTGCAGTAAGTGACGGTACTACTCATGCATGGTAATCAATGACGATTAATTTATAAAAAATAAAATTAAAATAAAAAAATGAAAAAAAATAAGATTAAATTGATTATCAAGGGCATATCTTTTGCATTATTTATCTCAATAATATCATTTGCTTCTCTTGCAAAAGCCAGTTTTGGTATTACTCCGCCAAATATTATTAACGCCAATCTGCTAAGGGGCACGCAGTTTGACCAAAAAATTACTGTTGGTTCTGATAATATTTTATCGGGTTCAAAAGTAAAATTTGATATTAATGTTCCAGGAATAAATAATTGGGTCTCTATTGATAAAGGCGTAGAAGTTCCCTTTCCTTCCGGAAAAAATACCTTAGATGTCATTGTAAGTATTAAGATACCTATGGATGCTGAATATAGAGAATACAAAGGCGTTGTCACAGCATCGATTATGCCGCCGGATATTGAAAGCGGAGTCGCTTTAACAGTAGGAGGAGAAATAAATGTTGACATTACAGTTACACCCGAAAAAATCAAAGATTTTGTTGTGCGGTCTTATAATGTACCCGATATATCTGAAGGAGAAAACCTGAGATTAGCAATCGATATTCATAATAATGGGAATGTCGATATAGCTCCGAGCAAACTGACTTTGGATGTTTATGATTCGAATGATGAAGAAACATTGGTCTCATCTTTGGAAAGTACAAAAATAGAAAATACAGTTAAACCTTCTGAAGAGGGAAGGGTTATTGCTGAGGTTCCGACAAATACATTAAAGGCTGGTTCTTACTGGGCAAACCTAAAAATATTTAATGATTATAAACTAGTAAATGAGTTTAAAATAAGCATCGGTATATCAGAAAAAAAAGAAGCTGGATTAGCGGAGAGAGTTGATAATCTCGGAGGGCTTTTTTCAAAAATTGGTCTAGGTTGGATGGACAAGCAAACTATGTGTATGAGTATAGCCGTGGTTGTCTTGGCAGTTATTTATTTCATAATCCGTTCAATGAGAAAAAGAAAAGAGAAAAAAGCAAAAAAGACAAAAAATAAAAAATAATACAGAAGGCCTCCGGTTTACCGGAGGCCTTTTAAATATTAAATTTTATTGAATGTCCTCAAAATATATATCGCTATGTAGACATAGGATATTCCCAGCAGAGAATCAGTACGGTCAAAAAATCCACCATGCGTTCCCAGCACGCGGCTGGAATCTTTTACATCAGCAAGCCTTTTGATAAAAGATTCAGCCATATCCCCTATAGTTGCAAATCCAGAGCCGATAGGAATTACCACAAATAACCAAAATGGGCTCGGAATCAGTGTTTTTGGGACGTGGAAATATTGCATGACGAAATAGATGATAGCGCATCCCGCTAAAGCTAATGTGACACCTCCAAATACCAGAGCTTCCCAACTTTTTTTCGGGCTGATTTTCTCATTGATTTTATGCAGATTTCCCTTCCATCTTGGAGCAATGAATTTGCCAAATATAGCTCCTCCCGCATCGGTGAGATAGCAATTTCCTGCAATGAAAATCGCCCACGGCCAGCCGGATCTTCCGATAATCATGGCGAGCAGAAGTAATGGTGCAAAAATAAAAGTTCCGCCAAATACGAGATTGCTTTTCCAATCGAAGATTCTTTCAAATAGAATGTTTCTTGAATTGGATAAAGTCATGTTTTTGGCGATTTTTGGAGCCAGTAGGCGTACGTATTCATAAGTTGCGCCAGTTCCAAAGACGACTATCCATCCAATTACTGCTATCATTCGCAAATATATAACTGAAAAAATAACTCCAAGCCCCAACGCTAATCCAATTTTAAGTTTATTTACAAAACTGTCTTTATCTTTCAGTTTTACAATTAATCGCGACAATTTTCTCTTCTCCTTTCAATTGTTTAGGTGCGCTATTCATGAATATTTTATCACAAAAACATTGCATTTCAAAGAAATCAGATATAGAATAACAGTACTATATTATATTTTGATTTATTGATTAATTGATCCCTATGATTTCCAAAGACGATATAAAATATTGCGCGAAACTGGCTCGCATCGATTTAACGAGCGAAGAAGAGGAAAGGTTTTACAATCAACTTTCATCTATTCTTGGATATTGTGAAAAATTAGATGAGTTAGATCTTGCGGGTGTTGAGCCAATATATCAGGTTACCGGACAAATTAACGTTTTTCGAGAAGATGTGATAACTAACACAGATATCCATGAAGATCTATTGCGCAATGCTCCAAGCAGGGAAGATGATTTTATTAAAGTTAAAAAAGTATTATAGGAATGGCTAATTTAAATAATCTTACAATTAGTAAAGCTTCTGAACTTCTTGAAAAAAAAGAAGTTAGTTCGGTTGAATTGACAAATTATTATCTTGAAAGGATTGAAAAGCTCAATCCAGAGCTGGGAGCATATTTAAGTACTGAGAAAGAATATGCGCTAAAAAAGGCTAGGGAAAGTGATGAGAGAATTAAATCTGGAAAAAGAATCGGAATTCTTGACGGGATTCCTTGTTCGGTAAAAGATGTTATTACTACAAAGGATATAGAGACAACCGCAGCCAGCAAAATTCTAGAAGGCTATATCGCCCCGTATAGCGCAACTGTTGTTCGCAAGATCGAGGAGCAGGGAGCAGTGATTCTTGGTAAAAATAATTGTGATGAGTTTGCGATGGGATCTTCTACTGAAAATTCAGCTTATATGTTAGCAAAAAATCCTTGGGATTTATCCCGTGTGCCTGGTGGTTCTTCCGGCGGGTCAGCAGTAGCAGTTGCAGCCGATTTATGCGTATTTTCTTTTGGCACCGAGACAGGGGGATCAATCCGCCAGCCGGCGTCTCTTTGCTCTGTTGTGGGGCTGAAACCAACATATGGAAGAAATTCACGCTATGGTTCTATTGCTTACGGATCATCGCTCGATCAGATAGGGGTATTTGGGAAGTGTGTTGAGGACATTTCATCTGTAATGCATGTTATTGCGGGTAAAGATTCTTTAGATTCTACAACAGTAGAATATCCAATATTCAATATCCAATATCCAATCAATACTCAATATCCAATGAAAGATTTAAAAATCGGTATACCAAAGGAATATTTTGGCGAAGGATTGGATAGCGAAGTTGAGAAAATCGTTCGTGATGCGATTGACAAATATAAAGAAATGGGAGCTGAAATCATTGATATTTCACTCCCAAACACTGAATATGCAACTCCTTGCTACTATTTATTATCAATGGCAGAGGCCAGCAGTAATCTGGCTCGTTATGATGGTATTAAGTATGGTAAATCTGAAACTGACAACGCAAAAGACTTAATTGATGTTTATTTTAAAACGCGTGGTAAGTATTTTGGGGATGAACAAAAAAGAAAGTCAATTCTGGGAACATTTGAGCTATCAGCTGGATATTATGATGCCTATTACCGCAAAGCACAGAAAGCTAGATCTTTGGTAAAAAAAGATTTTGATGATGCATTTGAAAAAATCGACTGTATTATGTGTCCTGTTTCTCCTTTTCCAGCATTCAAAATCGGAGAGAAGAAAGACGACCCGCTTTCAATGTATCTGGCGGATATTTTTACAATCTCAGCAAATCTTGCGGGAATTTGCGCTCTTTCTATACCAGCAGGATTTACGCAAAATAATTTACCGGTTGGCTTACAGATCATGGGTCCAAGATTTGATGAGGATAAGATTCTTCAAATAGCCAAAGCATATGAAGAAATGACGCAGTGGCATACTATGTTTCCAAGCATCTGATTTTTTGTGTTGCAGGACAAAAATTATGGGCATATAATATAGACAGAAGGTAGTTTTCTGTGGAAAAGCCTATACTAAAATAAATAGAAAACTATGGCATCAAAAAAGAAAACAGTTACAAAAACAAAAGTATCAACACGAACAGTTGTTTTGATTATAACAGGGTTGGTAGCTGTAGGCGGTTTGGCTTATGCGGTGTATATGGTAAATGGTAATTCGCGAGCTACTCAAGAATGTGTTAACAGCTGTCTTGGATATCAAGACACTGATCCGCAATACGTAGATATTTGTCAAAAGTCTTGCAGAACTGGCGAGGTGGTTATTTATGATGCTGCCCCTATTGAGAATTTGGATATAATAAATTCTGATTCTATCATAATCGATACAACTGTTGATGATTCACTTATTCCACTTGATGAAACGGTTGAACCAGTTATTGACGCGAGAGAAAATTCCGAAGTAGTTCAATAAAAGCAATAATGGGATTTTTTGATATACTAAAATCTATTTTTACTCCTTCTGATTCCTTACGAATACGAGCTGGCTTAAACCAGAATGATCTTGTAGACATCAAGAAAAAATGGGAGGAGATTGAGATGCTTATGAAGCTCGGGAAACCGAGCAGTTTTAAGTCTGCCATACTTGAGGCAGATAAATTGCTAGATCATGTACTAAAACTTTACGGTTATTTAGGCAATAGCATGGGTGATAGAATGAAATCATTACCGCGAGATAGCTATTCAAGAGAATTTTTTGATGATATGTGGGGTGCTCACAAGCTTCGTAATGAAATGGCGCATAATATTATGTATGAAGTAATGGATTTTGAAGCAAGAAAAGCGATTGGACAATATAAAAATGTTCTACAAGTATTGAGAGTATTGTAGCAAGATTAATTAAACGAATCTATGATAGAAAAAGAACAGCCAATTGGTATTTTTGACTCTGGTATTGGTGGGTTAACGGTTTTATCTGAAGTGGTAAAGCTGATGCCTGCGGAAAATATTATCTACCTTGCCGACAGTAAGAATATTCCATACGGATCAAAAAGTAAGGAAGAGATAAAAAAAATATCCAGGGAAAATTCCGCTTTGCTCTACAAAAAAGGCGTCAAAGCGATTTTGGTCGCTTGCAATACAGCCACAAGTGTTGCGATTGAGGAACTAAGATCATTTTTTGAGATGCCTATTATTGGTATGGAACCAGCTATCAAACCGGCAGTCGAAGCGAACGATAATAGGAGGGTTTTGGTAATGGCGACACCGGTAACTTTAAGAGGCGAAAAATTTAATGTTTTATTAAATGAAATTGATCTGGATAATTCCTGTATGATTTTGCCTGCGGATGATCTGGCTAGCATGATTGAAAAACATATTATCCGAAACTCTGATCATTTTGTTTATTCCCCTGAAATTGAGGAACACCTGAGAAAGTTTTTTTTGGGAGTTGATTTCTCCGCAGTTTCTTCAATAGTTTTGGGGTGTACGCACTATGTGTTCCTATTGCCGTATCTGAAGAAAATCGTTCCTGATGGTATTTCAATAATCGATGGCAATCTTGGAACGGCAAAAAACCTATTTAATATCTTAAAACAATTAAATTTACTCAACGAAGATGGAAAAGGAAAAATAGAATATTATTCCACTGATGAGAGCATCACAAATATACGTGATGTCTGTGAGGGGGTAATGGATAACTACATTGGTCAAAATCATCTTTAGTTTTTATCGGAAATAAGTTAGAATATATTCAATGTCAAATAAATACGAAGTTATAATTGGTCTTGAAATACATGCCCAACTTGCAACGGCCAGCAAGATGTTTTGTGGTTGTAATAATAATGCGGAAGGAAAATCTCCGAATAGTGTGGCCTGTCCAGTTTGTATGGGTAATCCCGGCACTCTTCCAGTTATTAATAAAAAAGCTCTGGAATGGACATATCTTTTCGGCTTAGCGCTAAACTGCGAAGTTGCACCGCAATTTAATTTCGAAAGAAAACAATATTTCTATCCTGATCTGCCAAAAGCATATCAGATAACCAGCCAAACAACCCCACCATTGATAGGTGGGCATCTTGAGATTGAGGTAGATGGCGAGAAGAAAAATTTTACTATTGAGCATATTCATCTTGAAGAAGATGCGGGTAAATTAATTCACTCCGGAGGCCATTCATTGGTTGACTTGAACCGCGCTGGGACACCGCTGATGGAGATTGTAACCAATCCGGATTTTCGCTCTCCGCTGGAAGCCAAACTTTTTATGCAAGAATTGCAAAGGATTCTACGCTATCTTGGAATATCGAACGCTGATATGGAAAAAGGCCATTTGCGATGCGATGGAAATATTTCTTTGCGCGAATTCGGCGCCGAAAAATTCGGTAAAAAAGTTGAAATCAAAAATATAAATTCCTTTTCCTCACTTGAGCGCGCACTCGAATATGAAATAAAAAGACAAGGAGAACTGCTTGATTCTGGAAAGGGCGAGGAGATATTTCAAGAAACTCGCGGTTGGGATGACGCGAAAGGTAAAACTATCAGTCAGCGCGGCAAAGAAATGGCGCATGATTATAGATATTTTCCGGAACCGGATCTCCCTCCTGTTGTACCGGCAGAAGCCTTTGATCTAGAAGGATTGAAAAAGCAAATACCGGAGTTGCCGTCAGGAAAGAGAAAAAGATATGTTGAAGATTTTGGTATCGGCAAAACCGAAGCGGATATCTTGGCAAGCAATATTGAATTAGCCAGGTTTTTTGAAGAAGCTGTTGGCGGACAGCAGGCTGATGTTGTTAAAAAAATAGCGAACTGGGTTTTGGGCGATCTATCCGGTTATCTGAATGATAAAGGGCTTGGAATTATGGAAATTAAACTGCCTCCATCGAATCTTCGCGATCTAGTCTTGCTAATTGAAAAAGGTGATATATCGGGTAAAATCGCGAAGGAAGTTTTTGTAAAAATGATTGAAGGGGGTAAATCATCCGCTCAGATAATTGAAGAAGAGGGAATTAAACAAGTTTCCGATACTGGTGAGCTTGAAAAAATCGTTGGTGATTTGATTGCAGGTAATCAGGGTCAAGTTGAACAATATAGAAAAGATGTAGAGGCGAATGGCAATTCGCCTGTCTTGAATTGGTTTGTCGGTCAAGTAATGAAAGCTACTCGCGGTCAGGCAAACCCATCTATTGTGATGGAAATTTTGAAGAAATTGTTGGGATAATGAGTTAATTTATTAGACCCGGTTAATCCTGGTCTTTTTGTTCTAATTTCATTTAAAATTTTCAAACCCGCTCGAGTGGTGTTTTTTTGGCTTAGAATAGATAAATATTGCATATTTTGCAGATTTATTGTAGAATATCTTCATACCTTAAAAACCTGGGTAAAATCAGATACACGAGGTGTGTGAAATGAAGAAACTGGTTATTATGCTTGTTTTGATAATCTCGACAGTATTTTACAGTAGCGCTTTGGCGGTAGTACCTATGGCAGATAATCTCAAACTTACTTTTGTCGGGGACATATTGCTGGCGCGCCATCCGGGATACATCATGCGCGATACGGGTAACATCAATTATCCTTTTCAGTTTGTTACCGACGAGCTTTCCAAAGCCGACATCACATTCGGGAATATGGAAGGCGCTTTTACAGGAAATGTGGTGACGGGTAATGTTAGCAGCGGAAAAGGTAGATGGTTTTGCTTCCGTTCTCCAGCCAGTTTCGCGCCAGCGCTGAAAAACGCCGGTTTTGACATTGTGACTCTTGCCAATAACCATTCGATGAATGGCGGAAAGCAGGGGATTGTCGATACCGTAAACACTCTTGATAAATTGAAAATCCGGCATGTCGGCGCAGGAGTAAATAAGGCGCAAGCTAACAAGTGTGAGATTATTGATTATAAAGGTTGGAAAGTCGGATTTCTGGGACGCGCTAGCATCGGAACAGAAGGGGGCGCGGGCGTCAATTCACCGGGCATCGGAGTCTTGAACAAAGAGATTTTTGACGCGGTGAAAGATTGCCAGACGAAAGCGGAGATTGTTGTCGCCACTTTTCATTGGGGGAATGAGAACCAGACAGTTCCAACTGCTATACAGAAAGACTATGCGCATCGATTAATCGATGCCGGAGTCGATATCGTCATCGGGCATCATCCGCATGTTTTGCAGCCGATCGAAATTTACAAAGGGAAAACCATCGCCTACTCGCTCGGAAATTTCGTATTTGACAATCCAAAAAAGAGTTGGAAAACGACGATGATCTTAACAATCGAAATTGACTGTGAGTATAATCAGCACGTTACGAAGATTCCGGTAGAAATTCAAAAATTTCAGCCACGCATCATGGACAAACCAGTCGTGGTTTTGAAATAATTTCAAATCTAAGGAGGATTTATACGATGAATGTAAAAGCGGCTTTTGCAATATGGGATGCGGCAAGTAAACTCATGAAGGAATGTGGCAGGAAAAAAAAGTGCATTAAATGCCAAAATATCGATGCAGTACTGCACGAAATTCTGGTCGGAGAGCCTCTTATAGACTACTTCGGATACCGTGAAAACGCGCAATTGGGGCTGATCAGTTTGAATGACAGGAAGTACAAGAATACGAAGACATGGGCAAAGGAAGTAGACAAACGACTTGCCATGATCAGGCGCGACAAGGCAGGAGAAGAACTGCCGGAAGAACTTGCGGATATCTTCGAAAGAATGCGGGAAAAGATGAACGCTCATCCTCCCGTCGAGGATTGATTCGATTTTCAATTTTTAAAATTCTAATGGAGTGGTTCATAATAATCGCTCCTTTTTTTATTTTTTACCTTTCGTGTTGTCATCCTCGAGCTCCTGCTCCGTACTCGGACAGGAAATCAAGGATCTACAAATGCATTATGAGAGCCATTTAGAAGCACCACTTAACATTGCTAAAAGATCTTTAATATTCTCTTCGTCTTTTTTATTTATAAATCATGTAAAGACAAAATAGAGTTCGAGGATGACAAACGATAAAACTATTGACATTTTGGCTTAAATATGCTAAAATTTGTATATGTAGTAGGTACTTTAATATTTTAATAAACCCATCTTTTTGGGTTAATATATTCTTAAGTTTTTAAATTTTCATTTTAACTTTATAAACCCGACCGCTCTTGAGTAGTCGCGGAAAAACTTTCAAAGGAGATTTGAAATGAAAATTACAACAAAAGGATTGGCAGTAATTGCAGTTTTGCTGGCGTTGATCGGATTGGCGCTGGTATTTGCGCCGAAGATCGACAAGTTTGTTGCAAACAAAACGACTCACGCTACGATGGAAGTAAAGCGCCTTAAGGGGCCAACTGTAAAGAACGAGTTTACCTTGCCGGACGACGAACAATTCAAGTATCTCGAAGCAAATCAGGACAAAATTGCACGAGAGCTGGGTAAGTGTAAAAAGGTTGAGGACCGAGATATGAGAGGGTTTTGTCTGGGTAATTTATATAAAAAGTATCCCGGACTTTATGCCTCTCTCGTGATAGCAGAACCACTTGTCCCGGAGAAATACAGCGCGTTTTTTACATCAACTGAAAAATAATTCAAATGCATTCCCCCGACCGGTTTACCGGTCGGGGGATTTGTTTTTTGAAGCAAAAATATGCTATAATTCTTCTCAAGAACCTTACCAAGGAGAGAAAAAAATGAATAGTGATTCGATTTATGGTATAGCGCTGATAATATCTCTTACCGGTTGTGTAATACATTCATGTCTAAAAGTGTTCTTGGATAAAAATAGGATTGAAAAAGAATCGGAATTGGATCAGCTCAATGCTCTGTATATGAGTGAGCTTGCAGAACTTGGCAATAAAAAAGCGCAAGCTGAGAAAGAGAGAAAAAAAGCTACAGATCTTATTGCAGATTTTCAGAAATGCACCCGAGCAATAAAAGGCGAGAGAATAAACATTTATCGTGATGGTTACTTACTTTGCGATTTGACGGGTAGATTTGAATTCTTTAGCATTTTTCATATTCACAAAGGATCAAGGATAGTAATATCGAAAAAAGACCCTGTAATTCGACATGGTGTGTGTATGCACGAGTGTGTTTATGTCGAGGTTTGGCCAAAACACATTACGGAAGATTACTTTGAGAGCTATGCAATAAAACCAAAAGGATTAAAAAATAACATTAGATTTCACATTGCTGAAGAAGAGGTATTGAGATTAAAAATAGTCTCAATGATATTTCGTCAGACTAACAAAATTGGTAAACAAAAGTTAGATCAAATGATGGAAATTTCCAAAAGAGCGCCTTAGCGCTCTTTTTTATGTTAAAATAGGAGGGTAAGAAAACAATGAAGCAAAAAATCAAAAAACAATTATAACTATTTATGAAAAATATTTGGAAAGAACTATCGAAAGATAAAAAACCTTTTGTTGCGTTAGCGCCTATGGCTGGTGTGACCGATTTTCCATTTCGGGAGATAATTGCGGAAATAGGAAAGCCTGATGTGATGTTTACGGAATTCGTTTCTACAGAACATATCGCAAGGGTTTCTGAAACGCCTTTGGTTTTGAAATTTTCAAAAAAGCAGCGACCGATTATCGCGCAATTTTTTGGTTCAAAGCCGGAACAGTTTGAAAAATGCGCGCAATTAGCATTAAAATTAGGATTTGATGGGATAGATATCAATATGGGCTGCCCTGATCGCAAGGTTCTAAAACAAGGCGCGGGATCGGAACTTATAAAAAATTCAGAGTTAGCGGTCGAGATTATCCGCACGGTAAAAAAAGTTGTCGACGGTAAAATCCCTGTTTCGGTCAAAACGAGGATAGGATGGGACGAAAAAAATATTTCAAAATATTTGGAAATATTAAAAAATATTGTTGCCACGGAAAATATCAGTGCGATAACAATTCATGGGAGAACTGCAAAACAAGGGTATTCTGGCAATGCAGACTGGGAGACTATCGGAAAATTTACAAAAGAATTGAAAAAAGTAAATAAAAATTTAATCGTGATTGGGAATGGTGACATCAAAAATTTGGCGCAAGGAAAAATGTTAGTTGATAAATACGACCTTGATGGATTTATGATTGGTCGCCAAATTCTCAAAAATCCTTGGGTATTCAGTAGCGGCAGAAAATTTTCTGCCCCTACGATACGAAAAAGGTTAAAAATCGCCCTGAAGCATACGGAACTTTTTCAAAAATTCTATGGCGAGAAGGCTTCATTTGGCGCAATGAAAAAATACTATAAAGCATATCTATCCGGTTTTGAAATCAAAAAAGATTTGATGAATGCGAAGAATTTTGAAGAAGCGAAGAAGATTTTAAAATAATTTTCAATTTTACAATTTCCAATTTTCAATCAATTTTTCAATGATTCAATTTTTGATATAATTGCAAAGCAATACCTAAATTGGAAACTGAAAACTGAAAATTGAAAATTTCCCCAAAACACCCCTTGTCATCTTTTTTCAATTTAGTATGATATAGTTACAACATAAAAACAAAAATCCATTCGCGAAGATACCGGGACTAATTTTGGTTTAATAGTGTAGGTTCTTTGAGCTATTTGCGTTTGGTTTAGGGAGGGCACTTTTGTTTAAAAAATACGAAATAAAATCTACATATTCGAACTCTTCCCGTATTGGAAAAACTGTACGAAATTGGGGCTACCTAGCTATTGTTTTTGTTTTTATAGTCCTGATTTGGTCTGGTTATTTTATATACCAAAACTATTACAAGACAGGGAAAATTAACTGGAATAGCAAAGTTTCCGGAAGTGTTTACTCTGGAGATGAGCCACTTTATGGTGTATTGATAGAAGTTGATAAAGGTCTTTCCGTTACCAGTAATGAAAAAGGAACTTTCAATATTTCAAAAGTCAAATTTGGGAAAACAAAATTCACTTTTAGCCGAGATGGATATTTGCCACAAGTGAAAGAATTTTTTGTTTGGCAGAAAAATATGACTTTGGAAAAAATAAATCTAAAAAGAACAGGAGAGTTTGATTCTTCGTATTCTGGGAAAGTGGTAAATGGTTTTAATAAAAAACCAATTGCCGGAGCCGTTATTACACTAGCTAGCGCAAACAGGATGAGTGACGAATCCGGGAACTTCCTTTTTTCTGAAATGCCAAAAGGTGATTTTACGATAAAAATTTCTGCCATTGGCTTTAATGATTTTGAAGAAAGTGTTTCGCTCGATTCGTTAGCAATACCAAATAAAGAATTTACCCTAACTCCCTATGGGAAAATAACTTTTACTTCGGCACGATCCGGTAAAAGAGATATATATTCTATTAGCTATGATGGTAAAAACATTAAAGACCTGACACAAAAATACAAAGGCGATTGCTGGTATGCGAGCGCAACGGCCGATGGCAAGAAAATAGTTTTCTTTTCGAATATGACTGGCGCCTATGATGAATGGGGACAAAAACAAAGCGATCTCTATGTTGCCGATAACTTTGGTGATAGTGTAAGAAAAATCAATAAGAATGATATTATTCCTGAAGAAAAATACGTGATCAGCGCTGATGGTAATTCGGTTGCTTTTTTCGCAAAACAAATAGGATCGGACAAAAGAGAGATATTTCTTAGCGACTTGGCAAAAGGATCAAAGTGGATTCAACTAACTGATAATGATTTTACGGAAAGCGACATGGCTATATCTCCCGATGGGAAAATAGTAGCTTATGAAATTATTAATAATGAAAAGAGAGAGATTGTACTGATAAATACTGAAAATCTTGATTCGAATGCTATCTCTTCTGATTCAAGCAGAGTAAACTTCATGGCTTTTTTGAATGATGGCAAAAAATTGCTCTACTCCCGAGATTCAATTGATTTTGGATCACGCGTTTTTATTTATGATTTAGAAAAGAAGAAAGAAGAGGAGGTTTTTAAAACATATTCTGATATCAGTAATCTTGCCCTGAACCCAGATAATTCAAAGATAGTATTTACTTCCAGGAGAGATGGCAAAAATGCCATTTATACTTTTGAAATCGATGGAATGCATGAGGTTCAAATTTCCGATGTTGATGAAGAATACGGCAATATGATGTGGCCGATAGAAGGAATTCTGGTTTTCACGGTTACGAGCGGAGATGTTAATAAACTCAATGCAATGAATCTGTCAAATAGAAAAATGAGCGAGATAGAGGACGTGGGTGATGATGCTATTAGCTGGATAAACGAGGGTTTTGACAAGAAAGGTGATTAAAGATTATAATGAGGGGTAGTTATAAAGTAGAAAGTTATAAAGTTAGATATAATGAAATATTATAAATAAATATAAAAAATGGAAAACAACACAGATGTATTAATTGTAATTCTATCAACTGGTTTTGTTATATTAATCATTTTTGTTTGTGTGGCGCTCGGCGCGATGATAAAAATAATGCTGGATATAAAAAAGATTACTGAAATAGCCAAAAAAGAGGCTGATGCAATCTCGCAAGTGGTTGATGTGGTCGGGAATAAAGCAAAGAGCTTTGTGACAAATTCGTTTATTATCGATAAGATTGTACCTGCAATAATGGGTATAATCGCTGCCGGAATGAGCGCCAAGGCTGGATCGGATTTTTACAAAAAAACAAATAAGCAAGAAAGCAACGGATCAAGAAAACAAGAAAGCAAAAAAACAAAGAAGCAGGGTAAAAGATCGGATATATTTAGTGATGATGAAATAGATTAAATCGCCAATTGTTTCGAATTATGACGAATTTTCGCGAATTGAAATATAAATCATTAAGAATACGTATAAATATAAATAAACAAAAACAAAAATGAGTAAATTTAAAAACTTTTTAAAAGGTGTAGTTTTGGGTAGCATTATTGGCACTGCGATTGGAATTTTTGAATCCCCAAAAAAGGGTTCTGAAATGCAGAAAGATGCCAAAGAATTCGCTGGTAAAATGATAAAAGAAGGCAAGAGAATTGAGAAAGAATGGAAGCCAAAAGTGAAAAAGGCGCAAAAAGCTATAAAGAAAAAAGGGAAGCAAATTGCGAGAGAAGCAAAACCGGTTTTGAAAAAAATCAATAAAGCGGCGAATCCAACACTGAAAAAAGTGGAAAAGCTGGCAAAAAGCAGGGGAATTAATATTGATATTACACCGGAGAAAAAGAAATCAATAAAGAAAAAGAGCAAAAAAATAACAGCGAAAAAGAAGAAATAAATTTAGGAAAAAGAATCTAGAATCTAGAATTTGGAATTTTGAATAATAATTCTGAATCAAATCTAGATTCTAAATTAAATTTATATGTTAAAAAAAACCAAAACAAAAAAATCAGGTGAACTTGTATTAAAAAAGAACCCACAAGCCTTGGTTAGCGTGATAGCTCCGGAAGAATTACTCGATTATATCCGCCTTGCATCGAGTCCCTGGAAAACCTTTCTTTTCAATTTTTTACGCGGAACGGCTCAAGGTGTCGGATTAATACTTGGTACGGCAATAGTTCTGGCAATCGTTTTCAAAATTGCAGATCAGTTTGTTACTTATCCAGTAATAGGTGAATGGCTGCAGAGGATAGGTGAAAACATGGCTTTAAAAAAATAATAAAAAAATTTAATTATTAATATATTAGGAGGTTAAAAAATGGCAGTTGATGAAAAAAATGAATTAGAACAGATTTTTCAAAACAAAAAAGAAAGAAAAGGAAATTATGTCGGCTTGATAATTATTTTTACGATTATCGCTATTTTGGCCGGTATAGTTTCTTCTTATGGTTTTGTGACATATTACATGAGTAAAAATGTTGGAACGCCTGGCGCCGCGCCAAAAGTTACTGAAAAATATACCGTTGAAGAGAGTTCCGGAGTGGTTGATTCTGTTAAAAAAGTTTCTCCTTCCGTCGTTAGTATTACAACAACTTCAAAAGCGATTAGTTTTTGGGGTCAGACCGTAGAGCAGAAAGGCGGCGGAACGGGATTTATTATTACAAATGATGGTTTGATTCTAACTAATAAGCATGTTGTAAATGGAGCTACTGATGTTACTGTTATCACAAATGATGGGAAAGATTATCAAGGAAAAGTTGTCGCGCTTGATCCGCTGTTTGACTTTGCGCTTGTGAAAATAGAAGCGAAAGGATTGCCAATCGTCGAGTTAGGCGATAGTAGTATGCTTGAAGCCGGTCAGAGAGTAATTGCAATCGGGAACGCTCTTGGGGAATATGACAACAGCGTTACTGTCGGAGTTATTTCTGGCATTGCGCGCGCTATTACGGCAAGTGATGGATCAGGCAGCTCTTCACGTCTCGAAGGTCTCATCCAGACAGATGCGCCAATTAACCCAGGAAATTCCGGTGGGCCTCTCGTAAATATTCAAGGTCAGGTGGTGGGAATAAATACTGCGATTGATTCAACAGCAAATTCTATCGGTTTTGCGCTTCCAATCAATAGCGCAAAAATTGCGATAGATTCTTATATCAAAAAAGGTAAAATAGTTCGTCCATTTATCGGAGTTCGTTATATTAATATTACACGTGAGTTTGCCGCTGCCAATGACATATCGGTTACTGCGGGAGCCCTAATCCTTGCGGGGCAGACTACCGGCGAGACAGTTGCAATAGTCCCTGGTGGACCAGCCGATAAGGCGGGAATGCAAGTAAATGATATTATCATTTCTGTAAATGATGAGAAAATTACAGAAAATAAAGGACTGATTTCCGCGCTTTCTTCCTATGAGCCGGGTACGGTGGTAGAGGTTAAATACCTCAGAAAAGGGGAAGAAAAAACGACAAAGGTGACATTGGGAGAGATGAAATAAAAGATAATATAAAACCGCTTGGCAACGCCAAGCGGTTTTTGGTTTATTGGGTTAGTTCTAATTCTTGCATACCCTGAGGAATCCGAGAATTTTCTTTCCGAAAATATTTCGTATTTCCTCCACGGATTTTTCGAGCAAATATTCGATATCACTGATTGATTCAATTTCCTTTACGCCGATAAGCATAATCCATCCGTGCGATGCGGTCGCGACTTCTGCCGGGTGGTCAAGAGTAGCAGGACCAAGCGCAGTACCCACCTTTTTGGTGGTTCTATAGAAAATCAGGTCTTCCATTCCGTCATTTAGAAACGGTTTTACTTCCTTCAAGAAATAAGGAAGAGCAACGAGGTCGACTTCGAGCTTGAACATGAGCGCCGATTTGGTTTGGTTATGAATCATACGGTTAGTGATAGCACATTCAAGTATTCCAGGTGGATAATTAATGAACTTCATCAGAATTTTCTGAAATTCTTTGCGGTCTTTCTTGTAAATCTTGATCAAAATATCCACTTTGGTATCGCTGTTAATGTTCATTATTTCCGCTCCTTTACTTGTTTTTTCTTATTTTAACATAGAAAAAATTAAATTTCAACGATAACGACGCGGTCTTTTTTTGCGAGGTCTTTTTTTATATCAACCACAGCATTTGGGAAAAACTTTTTTGCGATCTTGATGATTTTATTTTTTTGGCTCGGATTGATCTCGAGAAACAAAGAGAGACTATCCCATTTTCTTTCTTTTATCTGGCTAAATAGTTTCTCGTAGATTTCCAAGCCTTCTTTGCCGCCGTAGAGCGCCAGACGAGGCTCTTTGGTAATGCTTGGCTCTTGCAACTCATCATGCGTGAGATAAGGCAAATTAGCGACGATGATATCAGGTTTAGATTTGATGTTTTGTAATAGATCTGATTTTTTGAATCGGATATTGGATATTGGGTATTGGGTATTTCGAAGGTTGTATCTAGCAACCTTCAGCGCTTTCTCTGAAATGTCTACCGCTGTTATTTTCGTTTTTGGCAAGTATTTTGCGAGAGTTAAAGCTATACAACCCGAACCGGTACCGATTTCAAGGATTCTGGTAGGGGCAGAAAATTTTCTGCCCCTACAATAGTTGATAACGTTTTCAACGATCAACTCGGTTTCAGGACGGGGAACGAGAACATCCTCATTTACATAAAAATCAATCCCATAGAACTCTTTTTTACCTACAATGTACGCGATAGGGTAGTTTTTTTTGCGTTTGGAAATCAATTTTTTGTATTTATTGAATTGGGCATTGGTCATTGGGTATTGGGTATTTGAAATTAGTTTTTCTAAATTACACCCCAATAAAAAACTAATAAGTATTTCCGCATCTAACCTGGCAGAAGGGATACTTGACATTCTTAATTCATTTGTTCCATACTTTAGCGCTTTATCTACGGAAATAATTGACATATATTTTGATTGATAGTATAATTAATAGCTGTATTACGTAAATAGTTAAATATTACGAAAATATTATAGAATATTTCAGAATATAAAGTTATTCATATTTTACAATATTTTATTAATATTTCTAAATATATTTTATGAAAAGCTATCGTTGTACAATTTGTGGTGAAATCAGTTTATCTGAATCAGTTCCGGCAAACTGTCCTTTTTGCGGTGTGGCAGAAAGATACATTTTCATCAGTGATAAAGTAGATGGTGACGGTATATTCAAAAATAGGTCATTATCTGAAGAGTCACGAATGAATCTGATTCAAGCCCTTAATATGGAAACTCATAACGCTTCATTCTATAAATGCGCTTCAGAAAAAAGTGAGAGCGAAGAAGTCAGGGCGTTATTCAAAAGATTGGCAAAAAACGAGAGAGAGCACGCCGATATAATCCGCAAGCACCTGGAGCTTGATAGTATCGATTTTCTCGAAGAGGAATGCAGTATCGATGATATCGAAAATATCGAACAAGCAATAATTGCAACAAAAGAGACGATGAGTTTTTATAAAGGAGCCTCTATTGATTCAAAAGAGTCAAAAATAAGTATTCTTTTTAACGCACTAGCAGAGGTTGAAGAAGGATATCTAAAAGTTCTGGTGCAGGCAAAAAAGTAAAATGGCCCTCCGATTTGGAGGGTCATTTTGGTATTGATGTAAAGTCTCAAGCGCATTCAAAACTCGGTGTTTCTGCCTTGATTACGACTTTCTTGTGGTCGCTTTCTTCTAGCGTCAGAAAACCTTTTTTGTAAAGTTGGAAGAGGGCATCTTTTACCAACTCTTTATCGGTGAATTCAAGCGACATTTTTTTGAGCGACACAATAATATCATCAACTTCATATCCTTGAATCGTAGTAAACGGCTCGATATTGTCGGTGTAGAATCCGATGATTTCCAGAATTTCTGATTCAATGTAAAACGCGAGTACCTCAATCTCTTGCGCAACTTCCTCAATAGTTGCCCTAAAGAAGTGTTCTTCTAATATCTTAACTATCACCTGAAGCGCTTGTGGTCTCTGGTCGCATGGCGGAATGCGAATAGCGCCTTTCTTAATTAAATCAATCATCTTATACTCCAGCAGTTGCAGACGTTCTTCTTTTGTTAATCTTTTGTACAAAGCGCCATCACCTCCTTATGAAAATTATATCAAGAAAAAAGCGCTTTGTAAAGCCAGTAATTATTTTGATAATTTAACAATATAACAATTTGACAATGTGTGTTAAAATATTTAGAGAGCTTTAAACTTTTTATAAATAAAATAATTAGGAAAGGATTTTTTATGCCAAAATTAGTATTTGATATTGAAACGGTTGGGCAGGATTGGGAAAGTATTGATGAGCTAACTCGTGAAAATCTTACAAGATGGCTCAAAAAAGAGAACTTGAGTGATGATGATCTGAATTTCAAAGTTGACAATATAAAAGAAGAAACGGGGTTATCGCCATTAACCGGAGAGATAGTTTCTATCGCGATCTATGATGTAGAACGCGAAGCTGGCGCAGTTTATTTTCAATCTCCGGAAGGGGATTTGATAACACAAGAGGATGGAAATATTAAATATCAATCGATGACCGAAAAGGAAATGCTCGAAACTTTCTGGAATATCGCTCAGAAATACAGTGAATTTATCACATTTAACGGTAGAGGGTTTGACGCTCCATTTATGATGATTCGCTCCGCAATCAATGAAGTAGTGCCGTCAGTAGATCTGATGGAGGGAAGATATATCTATCAGCAAAGAGGAGTAAAACATATTGATCTTTATGATCAGCTAACTTTTTATGGTGCCAGCTCAAAGAAAGGTTCACTGCACCTTTTCTGCCGCGCTTTTGGCATTCCAAGTCCAAAAACCGGAGGCGGTGGAGATGAAGTTAACCACTTATTTAAAGCAAAGAAATATATGGATATTGCGAGGTACAATATGGGAGATGTTATCGCAACGACAGAATTGTATAAAAGATGGGATAAGTACCTGAAATTTTAAATTTTTATTTTTTATGGTTTAGTTAGAATACGATGACATTTTTATTTGTGCGGCAGCCGCATCATTATTCGTTTAAGACAAACTACCTAATTCATAACGAGTTAGAAATTTTTTTATTTAAAGGCGCTAAGACCGGTGAAATCATTTTATCAAAAATAAGCCTTTAAAGTAATTTAGCATTGAAAAAATGCGGGAAATTTAATAGAATAGAATAATTCTAAAGTTCTTTAAAAAATGAAGGGGGGTATTTGTAGATGAAGAGAAACGCAGTAAAAATGGTTCTGATTTTTGCAACCATTGTTTTTTTACCCAATAATATTTTCACCCAATCGGGAACAGCTGCTGGCACAGTAAAGCCGCTTTCAGCGCAAGCGAGAGATTTCATCCAAAAAGATTCAAAAATAGAAGCAGATATTTGGAAGCCATGTGTTGCATTAACCTTTGACGATGGGCCTCATAAGTATCTTACCCCAAGGCTGCTGGATATTCTGAAAAATAATGATGTGAAGGCGACTTTTTTTGTTGTGGGGAATAGGATGAAGGTTTATCCTGATATTGTGAAAAGGATTTACAATGAAGGACACGAAGTCGGGGATCATACATGGGGTCATGCGTGGCTTACCCAAATAGGTATAGGAAAAGCTACCTGGCAAATCAAAAGTGCAAAGGATACTATTTTTCAAACTACAGGTGTGAAACCAAAGTTATTCCGGCCTCCTTATGGCGCTACCAATAAATACATTGCAGATATCGTAGCGAAAATGGGAATGAGGCAAATTATCTGGAATGTTGATCCGTGCGATTGGCGTGATTACACACCTGAACGCACAGCAAATTACATCTTGAAAAACACTCATGATGGTGACATTATTTTAATGCATGATATTCATGCCAATACCATTAAAGCTGTTCCTGGTATTATATCTATGTTCAGAAAGAAAGGCTACGTGTTTGTGGCGGTGTCATCAATTCTGGAAATTCGCAATCAACGCTGGCTGGCAAAAAAAGCAAAACAAGATAACCAAATTTTACAAGCGAAGAGATAATTTTTTCAATAAATATTCAAATGGCCGCCCGTAAGGGCGGCCATGATATTTTTATTTCTTATCCGCAGCTTTGAGAGCCTCAACGATCTCATCCATATCTCCAGCCATGACTCCTTCAATATTGTGCCAGCTCTCCTTAATTCGGTGGTCGGTAATTCTATTCTGAGGGAAATTATAAGTTCGGATTTTTTCGGAACGATCTCCAGTGCCGATTTGGGATTTGCGCGCTTCGCCGCGTTCTTTGGCTAATCTTTCGCGTTCCACTTCATAAAGTCGAGATCGCAAAACTTTCATTGCTTTTTCGCGGTTTTTCAATTGTGATTTCTCATCTTGGCAGGAAACGACGGTATTTGTCGGTAGGTGAGTGATGCGGATTGCGGAATAAGTTGTATTTACAGACTGACCGCCTGGTCCAGATGAACAGAAAGTATCAACTCTTAAGTCTTCCGGTTTGATAACGATATCAACATCTTCCGCCTGCGGCATGATCGCTACAGTAACAGTAGAAGTGTGTACGCGTCCTTGTGATTCGGTATCAGGGATCCTTTGAACCCTATGTACTCCCATTTCATATTTGAATAATGAATAAGCGCCACGACCGGAAATTTCTGCAATTAAATTCTTAATTCCACCAAGTCCTGTGCGGTCAACTGATATGATCGAAACTGCTAAACCTTTTTTCTCAGCAAAGCGAGTATACATTCGGAAAAGTTCTTCACCAAAAAGAGCTGATTCTTCTCCTCCGGCAGCAGGACGGATTTCCATAATAATATCTTTAGAGTCCATTGGATCACTTGGATGCAGATAATTTTCAATTTTCAATTTACAATTTTCAATCAATTTTTCAATTTTCAAATTTTCATCTTTAGCAATTTTTGCTAATTCGCTATCTGGTTCAGTTTTAATAATATCTTCATTTTCGGCAAGCTGTTTCTCGTTTTTTTGCAGACTATCCCATGTATCGAGGATTCCTTTTATCTCATTATATTCTTGGCTGATTTTTACAAAATCATCGGACACAGAAAAACCATGGTCAGACATTCTGGCCTCGAGATCAAGTTTTTTTGATTGTAATTGCTTTATTTCTTCTAACATGTTTGTTGCAAAAAATTTTTGAATTTTTAACTTTGTAATTTTGTAAACAAATTCTAAATTCAATTTTTCAAAAATTATGAAATTAAGATTTATTTAAAAATTGTCTATCCATTATATTCTATTTTTTTAAATAAAAAAACCCACAAAAATGGGGTTTTAATATTTCAATTCAAAATAGCTATTTTTTCTTTGCGGCTTTTTTTATAACTACCTTATCTCCTTTTGTGCCGTCTGCTAATTTCTTTGTTTTCTTTTCTTTTACTTCTTCAACCTTGATTTCAATCTCTTTTTCTTTTCTCAAAGCTCTTTTTTGCGTTTTAGAAACCAGATTATCTTGTTTTAATGCAAATTTCTTCTTAAATTTATCTACTCTTCCGGCAGTATCAATAATCTTCTGCTGGCCGGTAAAGAAAGGGTGGCAGGCAGAACAGATTTCAACCTTAATCTCTGGTTTGGTAGAACCAGTAACAAAAGTGTTCCCGCATGAGCAGGTTACGGTTGAGGGCCCATAATTTGGGTGGATATTCTTCTTCATTATATTTGAGATTTAATTGTTTTGTCGCAGAAAATTTTCAATTATCAATTTTCAATTTCCAATCAATGATTCAATTCTCAATGTTTAAAAATTAAAAATTACAAAATTAAAAATTCATACCATGTCATTCTATCACAGAAATATTTGATTGACAAGAAAATTTTTATAGGTTAATATTGATATCAGCGAATAAGAGATTATTTGCATATATATTTTTGTTAAATAACTAATCAAATTCAAATGGTTTCAAAAATCGATTTTACAATGCAAGACTTAGTTGATTCAGGCGCGCATTTTGGACACGTCAGAGAAAAATACAATCCCAAGATGCAATCTTTTATTTTTGGATTAAAAGAAGGAGTTTATCTAATTGATCTTGAGAAGACAGTTTTGGCGCTTTCAAAAACTCTTGATTATATCAAAGATCAAAAAGAAAAAGGCAAAAACATTCTTTTTGTTTGCACGAAGAATGGGATTAATGATGTTGTAAAGAATTTGGCAATTGAAACCGGTATGCCATATATTACATACAGATGGCCGGGAGGGCTTTTAACAAATTTTGAAACATTAAAGAAACAGATTAAAAAACTTGAAAAATTGGAGACTATGGAAGGAACGGCTGAATGGGAGAGCCTGAAGAAGAAAGAAAGATCAGTAATGAATAAGGAAAAAGAAAAGCTATTAAAAAGCTTTGAAGGTGTTAAAAAACTAACAAAAGTTCCAGATAATATATTCATTGTCGATACAATAATGGAAAAAACTGCTTTAAGAGAAGCAAAGAAAATTGGTATTCCGGTTATTGCGGTTCTGGATACAAACTCTGATCCAATAGGCATCGCATATCCAATCCCAGCAAATGATGATGCGAAAAAAGCGGTGGAACTGATATTAGGGGAAATAAAAAAAGCATTAGAATAATTTTCAATTTACAATTTACAATCAATTAAAAATGACACAATTCTCAAACATTGGATCATTGATAAACCGAAACATTTATTGAGAATTGAAAACTGAGAATTGGAAATTTTTAATTTAATTTTAATAGGAGAAAAAAATGTCAAAAATCACTGCAAAAGATGTTCAAGAAATACGAGACGAAACCAGTCTTGGTGTTATGGATATCAGAAACGCGCTCGAAGAAGCAGACGGCAATAAAGAAAAGGCTTTGGAAATATTAAAATCAAAGGCTGGGGATAAAATGTTGAAACGCGCTGGACGGGCAACGAGCCAAGGAAAAGTTGGCGTTTATTCTCATGGAGACGCAAAATCTGGCTGTATGGTTGAGGTTGGTTGTGAATCAGACTTTGTGGCAAAAGCAGAAGATTTTCAAAACTTTGTAAAAGAATTGACTCTTCAAGTTATGGCAATGAAGCCAATGAGTGTTAAAGAACTGCTGGAGCAAGATTATGTGAAAGATCCAAAGAAAAAAGTTAGCGATCTGTTAAAAGAACTTATTGCAAAGACCGGGGAAAACATTGAGATTAAAAGATTTGTGATTTATCAAATGGGCGCAGACACAATTAGTTGTTAAGAAAAAAATATTTAATATGGGAGAGCTTATTGTAGCGCTTCCATATTTTTTTGCAAATTAAAGCCGAAAAAATAGTTATTGCATTCTGGGAAATTAGTAATATACTTTATTAAGTTTTTTATAAACTAATTATTATTAGAGCAAATAATATGGTTCCAAAGAAAGTATTTTTTACAAAAGGGATAGGAAGTCATAAAGATAAATTAGCTTCATTTGAAGCGGCTTTGCGAGATGCTGGTATTCAGGCATGCAATTTGGTATATGTTTCCAGTATTTTGCCTCCGAAATGTAAAATAATCAGCAGAGAAGCTGGATTAAAAGAGTTAAAACCTGGCCAGATTACTTTTTGTGTAATGGCAAGGATGGAAACAGATGAGCCCAATAGAGTAATTTCGTCTGCAATCGGGTTAGCTGTGCCGAAAGAAAAAAATAATTATGGTTATCTTTCAGAACATCATTGTTATGGAGTGGAGGCGAAAGAATCAGGGGATTATGCCGAAGATCTAGCTGCAACAATGCTGGCAACTACTCTCGGTGTGGAATTTGACCCTGATACTGCATGGGAAGAAAGAGAGCAAATTTATAAGGCAAGCGGAAATATTTTTCGTACCAGCCATGTTTGCCAATCAGGAAAAGGCAAGAATAGTCTTTGGACAACAGTATTGGCAGCGGCAGTTTTCATATTAGGATAGATTAATTGAGTTTATAAAAGGACTTCGTGTAAAGGCAAGTCCTTTTTTGATTCTTGTAAAAACATTTAATATACTGTAAGATTTTACTACATCAGTAATCCACAACATATAAAACTATATATATTCTTAATGAACTGGATCCCCGATTTTATGATGAGTACCCACCAGAGGCGGGCGGGCATCAATGAGCTCGAGGATGACAAACAGGGAGATAAGGACTTCGAAAATATAACTAAAAAAATTTATGGAAGACATTCAAAAAATCACAAAAGAAAAATTAGAAAAAGCAAAAGAGTTTTTTGAGAATGAAATTCAAAATGTCAGAACCGGCAGAGCAAATGCAATGTTAGTTGAAGATATTAAAATCGAAATTTATGGTTCATCTATGCGCATCAAGGATTGCGCTTCGATCACGGTACCGGATGCTGTTTCTATTCTTATAATTCCTTGGGATAAAGGAAATCTGAAGGCAATTGAAAATGCTATACAAGCACAGAATCTTGGTGTTGGAGTGGTAAATATGGGTGAGAATATTCGTGTAACATTGCCGGAATTATCAGCCGAGAGACGCGGGGAGCTCATAAAAATGGTAGCGAAGAAATCCGAAGAAACAAAAATTGCAATGAGGAACGTACGCAGAGAGTCAATCGACGAAGTAAAAAAAGCGGAAAAGAATAAAGAAATCGGCGAGGATATGGTTGAGAGATTGGAAAAAGAGGTACAGCAGATTCTTGACAAAGCAATCGCGGAGTTAGATGCCATCGTCGAACAAAAGAATAAGGAAATATCGGCATAATAAAAATATTTTTTGGAAATTATCCAAGCTTATTTTAATATTCTTAATATTTTTTAATATTTAATGAGAATAAGCGTTTTGGAATATTAATAAAATATTATTAGAAAATATTTTAGAAACAATAATATTTATAAAGATTTATTTATGAACTTCGTATTAAGTTGGTTACCTACTTTGCTAGTCTTTATTCTAATGCTCGGTATTTTAGTTTTCGTCCATGAGCTTGGTCATTTTCTTGCTGCGAAAATATCAGGTATGAAAGTAAACGAGTTTGCTTTTGGTTTTCCGCCTCGAATCTGGGGGAAAAAGATTCGCGGTACGCTTTATGCGATCAATGCGGTGCCGCTGGGCGGGTATGTCAAAATCTTAGGTGAAGATGAAAGTAGTAGTGATAAACATGCTTTTGGCAATCGTCCAATCCGGTACCGAATATTTGTGCTGGTAGCCGGAGTTCTAATGAATTTCTTGCTTGCTTATCTGGTGGTAATAGTCATTTTTTGGTGCTCTTATCCGATTCCAACCGGCAATTCAGAAAAATATGGCGGAACGCAGATAAAAGGCTCCGGAATTACTTCGATAGAATCAATCGAAAAAGGTTCATTAGCTGAAAAATATGATTTTCGCGTTGGGGATAAAGTCTTGAAAATAAACAAGACTGAAAACCCCGGTTTTGATAAATTCAAAGAAGAAATTGGTAAAAGCAAAGGGTCTATAGCGAAAATCGAGATTCAAAGAGATGGCCAAATATTAGAAAAAGATGTTGAAATAGGGGATAATGCGCTTCTTGGAGTCGGGCTTTGGGAAGAGGTTGGGAGAGTCCACTATGTTTGGTGGCAGGCGCCTTATTATGCGCTATTGGGCGCTGTCTCAATGATTTGGATGACATTGGTAGCAATTCTTAGTTTCTTCAAAGACCTGATAGTTATTCATAAAGTTACAGTTGATGTTATGGGACCCGTCGGAATATTTGGAATTACATCTGTCGCGATAAAACTTGGATTTTATTATGTTCTCGGGCTTCTCTTGTCCTTAACGATCAGTCTTGGAATAATAAATATCTTGCCATTTCCGGCGCTGGATGGTGGCAGAGTGGTTTTCGCGGTTGTTGAAAAAATCCGTGGCAAAAAAGCGAAAGAAAATGTCGAGGCGATTATACATTCAATCGGATTTTTCTTGCTAATTGCTCTTGCGATTCTGATTACGGTCAGGGATGTGATAAAGCTTTGGTAGGGGACAATTAATCAAGAAAACAAGAAATCAAAAGTCAACTTTTTTGTAAATAAAAACGCCGCGGGCTTGTCAGCCCGCGGCGGTTGTGTTTTTCCGAACTGTCCGTTTAAAACCAGACAACTTTGAATTTGATTTTGGGATCTTGAATGAAATGCTCTTGAAGATGACGCAATATCGTTCTTTCGATTTGAGCGCGAGTGAGTTTCTCGCAGTTGAGGTAAATGGTTGGTATTATGTGCAGCTCTTTCGGATCATCAGACTCAATGACGAACTCCTTGCCTCCTTTATCGAAACATTTTTTTACGCTCTTCCAATCAGTGATAAAGGAGTTGTTCTTGGCAAGGCAGTCTTCAACTGTTAACTCTTTCGCCCATTTACCTATCAATCCAGTAGAATTCTTGCTGAACGTTCCCCTCCTTATTTTGGCGCGATTGCTTGCATCGATCTTTATCTCGTCCGCAATCCATTTTTTTAATACCTCAGGTGTTACGGCAATGATATCGGGACCGAAGTAATATCTTTTGCCTTTATGACGAAAAGTAACATCGAAATCACCTCCTTGCGAAATATATCTGCATGTCTGCCGAATGGTTATTTTCATTTTTTTGTCTCCGTTTCATAGATTTTAAAGTGCTTAATAATGATAACACAAAAAATTAATAAAGTCAATGTTGTTCTAAAATTATTTCTGTAATATACATAATTATATTATATCAAAAAAATAAACGCCGCGGGCTTGTTAGCCCGCGGCGTAAAGTGTTTCAAAATAATTTACAAAGGACGTTTTGCGAGCGAAGGGATATTCTTGCGGAGCATTTCTCGGAGTTTGCGTCCTCTCTTATTGCAAAAATCCATATGTCCCTTTTCTGTTTGATCTTCGTACCCGTATGTTTCGCAGGTGACCCAGCTAGTACTACTCCTGATGTTGTCTTTTTTGCTGAGATTGAAGTCAATCGAAACAGTCTTTTGGTCCTCGTAAAAATAGAAATTTAACACGCCGTCTGTCGACTTAATGAGTTCGATTGCTTTTCGAAAATCAGCAACCGGAATACTCTTGAGGTCTTCTCGCAACCTGCCTTGCTCCGTGTTGTCTAAAATCTGTTGCTCAACTTTGTTATTGTGGCCGCAGTAGATGTGTATACCAATCATCGAAAGAGACCATGTGCAAACCATCAACATAAGCCAGATTAGAAGGTTGTTGTTTCCTGTTTTTTCTGTTTTTTCTTCCATCTTTCTTTCACCTCTGATTTGGGATACCTCCAACTGGAGGGGTCGTGCAATTTATTTCAGCGAACTTTTCGCTTTGAATAGGTTGTTAGGGTACGGCTTTTTATACAGATATAATAATATCATAAATTTGACATAAAGTCAATAATATTTTTAAATAAAACATATTTGAATTTTCTTTTGTTAGTGTATAATAGTTGCATGCGACAAAGTAAACTTGCAATCAAAACTCAAAAAGAAAATCCAAAAGACGCGGATAATATTTCCGCAGCGCTTTTGATACGTGGAGGATTTATTGATAAAGTAGCTTCCGGGATATATAGCTACCTTCCTTTAGGTTTAAAAGTTTTGCGTAAAATTGAAAACATTATTCGCGAGGAAATGAATGCTATTGATGGCCAGGAAATATTGATGCCGGCTCTGGAACCAAAAGAAAATTGGGAAGTTACAGGCAGATGGAACAATTTCGATGCCTTGATCAAGATTAAAGCTTTTGGCGATAAAGAGTTTACGCTTGGTTCAACGCATGAAGAAATTATAACCCCATTGGCAAAAAAAATTATTTCTTCATACAAAGACCTCCCGATTTACCTTTATCAAATTCAAACAAAGTTTCGCAATGAAGCACGGGCAAAATCAGGATTGCTCCGCGGAAGAGAATTTGGCATGAAAGACCTATATTCTTTTCATACAGATGAAGAAGATCTGGATAGATATTATAGCAGAGCGGTTTCAGCGTATTATAAAGTCTTTGACCGCTTTGGAATTGGCGATGAAACTTATCTAACATACGCATCTGGCGGCGCATTCAGTAAATATTCCCATGAATTTCAAACCGTTTGCGAAGCGGGAGAAGACACGGTTTTTGTGTGTGCAAATTGTAAAGTAGCTGTTAACAAAGAAATTATTGAGGAACAAAGTATTTGTCCAAAATGCGGAAACAAAGAATTAATAGAAAAAAAATCTGTCGAAGTTGGAAATATTTTCAAACTTGGCACTAAATATTCTAAACCATTTGATCTGATATATCTGGATGAAAAAGGAGAAAGGAAAGACGTGATCATGGGCTGTTACGGTATGGGTACAGGAAGGAATATGGGTACAATTGTTGAATTGTTTCATGACGAAAATGGCATTATCTGGCCGGAGAGTGTTTCGCCATTCGATATACACTTAATCGTGCTTGGTGAAACAGATGAGGTTAAGAATAAAGCAGAAGAGGTTTATCAGCAATTGTTGAATAAAGGATTCGATGTACTTTTTGATGACCGCGAAGAATCCGCAGGAGTAAAATTTGCTGACGCGGATCTGATTGGAATAACAAAAAGAGTTATTGTGAGTGGTAAAACTTTAGCGGCAGGAGGAGTGGGGTACAGGTTGAGAGCGGAGAAAGAAGAAGCTATTATAAGTATGGAAGAATTAATGTCTAAATTATAAATTATAATTTCTAATAAAATGTCAAAATTAGAAATTGGGATTTTTATTAGATATTAGAGCTTAGGATTTAGGATTTTTAAAAAGGGGGGCGGTGAAAGCTGTCCTTTTAAAATTTAAAAAAAGAGGTGATGTCATGGAAGTAAAATGCGTTGGGGATATGAGTGTCGCAAAGATAACTTCAAAGCTCTTTTATCCTTGCGCAATGCTGACTGAAATGGAGGAGGACGGAGAAATACCTGATGGTTCGGCGGCGGCTTACAGCTTTTTTTACCATGTCAGTAGAGTTGCAACCATGGCTCACCAATATGCCTGCTATTATGAGCTTGGTAAAGAAACTGAAAATCTTTATTACAAAAGCGGGCTTCTTCATGATTTCGGCAAACTAGGCGATAAAGATCTGATTCGAATGTGGGCTACTCAGAAAAGGCTGCGCGGAATGAAAAGGGAGAAAGTAAGATGGGGCCATGTTGATAAAAATAATTTTAGAAAGGGACTCGAAATCGCCGGAATCAATGCGAAACCGATGTTTGATGAAATCCGATTAGTTGCGCTTTATCATCATGTCAGAAACTCTGTAGGGCAGGATAATTACCCTGATATTCATCCAAAAAGGCTACCAAAGATAGTTACTGTTATTGGGATCATTGACGCTTTTGAAGCGATTATTTCCACTTTGCGGCCATATAATAAAAAAAATGGCGAGAAGTATCTTTGCAGCAATTCAATGAAACCGATCACTTGGACGCAAGCTATCAAAAGATTGAGCAAAGATGTCGAGGCTGGGAAATTTGAAGAAAAACTTTTCTGGGAGGTTTCAGAAGCGTTAACTTCAGCTGTTCCCTTGAGCATCGTTCATCTGCCAAATCTTTTAGGACATTATGTTTAATTAAATTTTGAGAGAGGATCCAATCCTCTCTCTTTACTTTTCCAAAATTGACAAAAATTATCAAATAGCTTAACATAGATTGCGTAGGTTTATACCTACGTTTTTTTGGGAATATATTAATTAAAAGAGTTTTTACACTAAGCTATGGTTATAAAGAAAGAAAATCCTTCTTCGCGTGAAGCCCAGAGGGACAAGAAAACCCAAAGCAAGTTTTCTCGTATTATAAAAAAAATAGCAAGAAACAGCATACATCTCAGTGTGATTTTTATTGTTTTAGCTGTGATGTTATGCGATTTTTATTGGGGCAAACAGATTGACTCAATCGCCTGGGCGGGAAGCAGCCCTGCAAATGAAATAGATACAAAAAAAGCCGATCTTGTTCTCTCGTATATTTCACAGTTAGTCCCGCCACTAAATAACGCTTCCAATGGAGGCGTCTATCTGGTTGAAGGTTCGAGTTTTTTCGACAAGCCTTCATTGTCAAACACGATTATTTCCGGTCTTCCAAGAGACAAAATAACGACCTATACGGTTTCAGACGGGGAAACTTATTGGACGATTGCCTATAAATTCGAATTAGATATCGATACACTTCTGTGGGCAAATAACATTAGCGATGTAAATAAGGTTGAAGTTGGCAAAGAATTGATAATTCTCCCATCTCAAGGGCTTCTTCATGTTGCCCAAGCTGGCGATACTCTGGGAGGAATAGCAGTAAAATATGGTGTTTCAGAGGATCTAATAAAAGCAAAGAATCACTTTAAAAATATAACTCTTGCGGCGGGTGATCAAGTTTTTGTTCCAGGTGCAAAAAAATTCATTCCAGCTCCTCCTTCCGCAAAACCAAATTATGCTGGGGATAGGAGCTATTATGTTGGCACAGTGGCGCAAGGAACCGGAAGCTTTAACTGGCCGATAAATTCTGGCGGTAGATATATTACCCAATATTTCGGATGGGTTACCGCATATTATAAACATACTGGCGTAGATTTAGATTGGCGAAATGGTACGGATATTATCGCTGCTGATGGCGGTACGGTTGTAGCGGCCAGCTATGGTTGGGGTGGTGGTTATGGAAACCACATTATTATTGATCATGGTAATGGATACCAGACGCTTTACGGTCATCTTAGCGTAATTGCTGTTAATCAAGGTCAAAATATCAGTCGTGGGGAGCATATTGGTACGATGGGTACAACCGGAATATCTACAGGTGTCCACTTACACTTTGAAGTTCGTCAAGGCGGTGTTGCTCTCAACCCATTACTCTTCATAAAATAGCTCTTGACTTGAGTTCCGTAAATAGTATGATGAAATCGTACAGCTCAAAAGGTTGTACACTATTTGAAATAAGAAAAAATATGGCAAATAAATGGGAGAATCTAAAAGATAGAATAGTAAATAAGGGGAGCAGGGAGTTGAGTTTATTTGAGAGAAAATGGATTGACCGTCCAGGTTTTTGGGTTAATAGTTTTCTGAATAATCGCTGTATAGATAAACAAGAAAAAATTCTTGGCAAAATTGACGGTAAGATCAACGGCGCAATGATGTCGATAACAGCAAGAAGGAGAGCCCTAGAAATTGAGACAAATATGCTAATGAAGATGAGAGCAAAAGTTGCTGGTGATGCAAAATTAGAAAAGGATATAGATGACCAAATAGCAGCAAAGAAAGATGCCTGTGATGATGAAATAAAAAGAATCCAAACGGATCAGATAGACAATCTTAAGTCCGAGAGAGAGAACCAGAAAGATAGGAAGAATGATTTTGTTAATGAAAGAAACCGATTGATAAATGAAATGCATAGCAAAGTCCAAGGCGATATAGACAATATCGAAACGAAACTGGGGCTTTCTGCGGTAAAACAAGCGGAATTAGCTGTTCGAGAAAAACTTAATGAAAAAAAGAAAGAAATCGAAGTCTTGCGCAAAGAATATAATGATTTGAGATCTGAAATTGAAGAATTGAAAGCGATGGGGGCAAATGTAGGTTCTATGAAAGCTCCGTTGAAACTTGCATGGGGTCAGCTAAAGGATGCAGAAAAAGAGCGTGCCAGTGTAGAGAGACAATGGAATAAGTCCTATGATAGGATTGTTAGTATCAATAAAAAAACACAAGGCTGGTATAGCCTCAAAGACAGTCTTGGATTGGTGGCGGTGAATGTTGCGGAATCTTCTGGGGCGAAAGAAGCTAAAGAAAAAAGGCAAGTAGAAGATATGAGGAAAAAATCAAGCCCAGAACAGTTAGTTGAACTCAAGAAGATTAAAGAAATTTCTACTCTTATTGAGAGTAAAGGTATATTATATAAACAGGAAATTAGCCCAGCCGATATGGTTGCTCTTAAGGATAAAATAACCAGTATGGGATTTGATCAGATAAGCACTGGAGACATAGATAGTGAAATCGATGCCAAAATTATTGAATACAGAAATAAGATTAAAGATGCTAATGAAAAGCGTATCGCGCACTATTCTGATGATGAAAAAATTGAAGATTTTAAGAACAATCCGATTATGAAGAAAGTGATGGGAAAACTTTTGGAAGATAATAGATGGCTGAGCCCTTCTGCAATGGATATAAACAATGAAGCAAAAGGGTTGGGATATATACTTTCTGGTTCGGTGAATCAATGGGATAGTCTTAAAAATACAGCCCTAGATATGATAAAAGAGAGAGAAAAAAACGATATTAGTAAAATGGACGAAGCTGGACAAATAAATAATCTTAAGACGAAGGATAAAAAGCTTTTCGCAGGATACCTGAAAAGCAACGGTTTTTTTATACCAGATGGCGATCCTGGTTTAAAGCATTTTTTGGCTGACAAAGGATATACTAAAATTGATCAAAATAAAATAGCCACTTTTATACTTGATAGCAGTAAGAATATTATTTCAAAAATGAAAGAAAACGTCCAAGTAAATGCCATCATTCTTTCTGGCGGTTATCTAGATAGACTAAGCCAATCAAGGAAAAAATTTGCAAATGCGAAAGAATTTAACAATGAATGGCCAGCAATACAAGCAAAAATAAGATCTATCGGTTTTGATAATGCGGCACATCCTATTACCGCTCGCAAATGGACTGAAATAGAAAATCGAGCAAAAGCTTTATTGATAGGATAATAAAATATAAATTTCCATATGATAAATAATAATGTTGATGAAAAATTGAAAAAGATCAAAGAGAGGCTCGATAAGTTGAATAGTGATCTAAAAGAATCAAACAAGACTTTCAAAAAAGAAACGGAAGATTTAATTTATAATATCAATAAAGCGCTTGATAAAATCGAACCTGCTATTGATAAGATGGATGAGAATTTCGATGCGTTTGAGGAAAAAAGAAAAGCCGCATTGCAAAAAGCAGAAGATAAATTCGAAGCAGCCATAGATGAATCTGGGGACGCAATATATAATATTTAGTGCATTTCGGAGATTTTTTTCAAAGAGCCTTTCGGCTCTTTTTCGGTTGTCATCCTCGAACTCTATTTCGTAATAACATAAAATAATAAATAAAAATCACGAAGAGAATATCAAGGATCTTCTTGCAGTGATAGGTGGTGCATCTAAATGATTTTCATAATGCATTAAAGATCCTTGATTTACTGATGATTACATCAGTGCTTGAGGATGACAACTTCGAAGGGGCTTTTGCCAATATTATAACTATTTCATATTGAATATTTATTTTTATGTTATACAATTGAAGTTAGCTAAGAAAATATTGGTCTTAATTTTGATTTAAAATAAAAATATAACGAATGGTTGACGAAGAAGACAAAGATATAATAAATAAATATCTTGATAAGGGAAAATCAAGCAGTGGAGGGCTTGGGGATTTTTTTAGTGATGAATTTGATGCGATTCTGGAACAAGCCGCAAAAGAATATGCTGAGCCAGCTGAATCAGGGCAAAAAAGTCAGGCAAATCCTGAAAAAAAGATAAGAAAAGAAGCTCCAAAACCGGTTGAGAAATCGTTATTTACTCCAGAAGAAGAAAAGAATATGGAACTTGAACGTCTTAAGAGAAATCGCACAGCAATTACTGACGATATTAATCAAAGGGTGGCGACGATAAATACTGATAAGGCCATGATTGAAAGTCTTGAGGATCAGGTTAGGAGCAGAGAAGACGCAAATAAATTAACAAAAATACGCAATCGAATAAAAAGAAATGAAAAATTAATTGAAGCGAAGGACAGGGAATTTGATGGCATAAATCAACGAATAAGAGATATTGAATCAGGTAAAATTTCATTCGGGGAAAAAGAACTAGTAGTAAATGAGGATTCGCCAAAAGTGACGGAAAATAAGACGATTGCGTCAGAGCCACCGACCGAACCGGAGCCACCAATTGAACCTGAACCTATTATCTTGCCAAAGCCAGAACCTGCGAAGGTTGAGCCGAAAGAGCCGGTTTCTGTTAGCAATAAAGATCTTGAAGATCAAAGAAGAAAGATTCAAAGCAATATAAAAGGACACGAAAGCGCTGAAAGACAAATATTGGGGGCGCTTTTGAAAGAAAAGGATGCAAGTAGAAAGACCAATCTTGAAAAAAATTTAAATAGAATAAAATCAGATCTCGAAAAATACCGTAATTCATTAGCTGTTATCGAAGCGGGATTGAAAAATCCGAGTAAGACTACTGTAGCCGAACCAGTAGGATTTGAAACTGTTAAGGTGAAAAATGAATCGCAAAAACTGGATAGTTTTCCGGAAGGATTCCGCGAAAGTACGCGGGCGTTAATTAAAGAAATCAATCGCTTGACAGATAAGGATGCAGAAAGGATGGAAGAGATTGTTGGAGAAATTGAGGTAATTATTGATATTTTTCAAAAAGAAATTAACCAAGTAGAAGAATTGGTTGAGTTATCAGATAAAAAGAGAAGAGAACCTTTAAATCCGGAAGAATTACAGAAATTTAAGTTGATTTATTTATATAAAAAAGAAGGGGTTTATAATTTAAACAGAGAGTTGAATGATCTTTACGACGCCCTCGATTTTTGGGAAAGAAATAAAGAAAAGGTTGACAAAAAAATAAAGCAATTAAAAGAAAAAGCGGGAGAAGTGAAAGAATCAGAATTGAAAGTTCCTATCGCGCAAGGGGAAACTGTAGAAGCGGAAGTTGCTCAGGAATTAGTTGGTAAACCAGTAATTGAAACTTCACAAAAAGAGCCGGAAATCGTTTTTTCTTCTGTTTCGGCTCGCGATCATTTCCGTGGTTTGGGTGCAGAAGCCAAGATGTATGTTTTAGAAAATTTCAAACAGAGTGTCTGGGATAATACTATTGATAAGGTAAAATTCGCATATTCTGAGAAAATTTTCAATTGGCACGAGAAGATAGCCGCTAAAATTAATACAAAAAATAAAAAAATTAATGATCAAATCAAAGCCTTGCAAGGAGAAAAAGAAAAAGGAATGGCATCGGTTTCAAAAAACTTAAATAATATCAATATTGATGCGATATACAATGCTGAAGCAGCATCAGCAAATCGCAGTTATTTAATTGATCTTGAGGTTCAAAAATTAATGAATAAAAAACATCGTCTGGAAGATAAGCTATTTAACCGGACTACAAAAAGAGACGCGTATGTATCGAGGCTAAAATCGCTTGCTGAAAGTGTTAAAGACAGGATTAATTGGCTTACTATGCCTTTCAAGTCCCGTTTGGAAAATCTCGATGCTCCAAAGGAAACAATTAACGTAGCAGTAAAAGAATATGACAAATATGTAAAACAATGGGAGACGACACTTTCGGAAATGAGGAAGAAAATATCTGACCCAAAGTATAATTCTATAAAATCGATGATAAAGCATGAGATTGAACTGGCTGAATCGAATCTTATGATCGCAAAAAATAGTTCAACAGTAACAAATTTAGATTCCCAACTAAAATTTATCGAAGATAAGATCAAAAAAATCAAAGGCAGGGTTATTTATTGGGAAAAAGTTGAAAAGGAATTTCAAGGAAAGGTACCAAAGCCCGCAGATTATCTACAATTAAATAAATCAGCATGATTGGAAATTTAAATCATAATTTTAAAAGAGAACAATTTCCCACCAATCCGGAAGTGCAGGTTTTGATTTCTGAAATCAAGGTTCTGAATAGGGATATCAGTGATAAAACAACCCAGTATAATGCAAAAATACGGAGTATTTTTGCAGGATGGAACAAAGATGTTGTTGATTTTACAGAAAGCTTCGGTGAAACAGAAAAAGAACTTTTTGATTTAGAAAGGTCTATTGACGAGTCTCTCGATAAAGCAATATTAGATTTTATTGATGATGAAGGAGCACTTGCTGAGATAGAACAAGATTAGAGAACTTTCAATTTTATAATTTTCAATTTTTAATCAATGAAACAATTTTCAATTTTTAAAAAACATAAAAAACTTGGTTTAGCTCTGGGTTCAGGAGGCGCAAAAGGGTTGGTTCATATTGGTATTATTAAAGTATTGGAAGAAAACGATATCAAAATAGATTATATTGCTGGTACAAGTATTGGATCGTTGGTTGGCGGTATGTATGCGCATTTTGGTAAAATCAGTCCTGTGGAGGAGTTTTTTATGAATTTGGGCTATAAGACACTACTTGGATTATTTTCTGATCCAGTCATGCGTTCCGGGTTGCTCAAAGGCGAGAAACTGGTAAAATATCTCGATGATTTTCTTGGTGGCGCAAAGATTGAAGATACTATAGTTCCTTTCAAGGCAGTTGCCACAGACATGGTAACTGCCGATCCGGTAGTACTTTCAAAAGGAAACTTAGCGGAGGCTGCACGCGCTAGCGGTTCGGTGCCGATTGCTTTTACTCCATATAAAATTGGAAACAAGTTTTTGGTTGATGGGGGATTGTCATTATCGGTTCCGGTGAGTGTAGTCAAAGAGATGGGAGCGCAAGTCGTATTGGCAGTAAATCTGGATTCTGTTTTTTTTGCGCCAAAAAACAGAGTAAAAAATCCCGCAAAAATTCATGCGATTTCATTTATAAATGAAATTCCGGATATGCTGCGTTATAATCTAGCAGCAGAAAACTGCAGAAATGCGGATATTGTGATAGAACCAAAAATTCCGGATGTTGGCTGGGAAAAATTCGCCAAAGGCGGGGATCTTATAAAGGCTGGAGAACGAGAAGCGCGAAAGGTATTACAAGAAATCAAGAAAGCAATAAGATAATAAATAAAAATCAGGGAAGTTTTCTAAATAATTAGTGTTGGCAAACACTAATTTTAAATTACTTTATTAATAGTGGACACATACGATATTCATATTTGACCATCATATATTTTATAAATGTCCATCGTAATTTTCGTGGTTTTTTTGGAATTATTATAAATTTGAGATCATTTCTAATTAAAACACTTTCAGCTTTTTCTGACAATATTGTCAAAAATAGCTAATCGTTGTAGAGTATCAAAAAAAACGCTTGACAAAGAGTGCACATTTGTGATAAAGTATATCCATATATCCATAAATGGGCGCATTATATCCATTGAGGATTGATTAATAAATCATAAAAATAAGGAGGGAATAATATAAATAGGAGTATGTTTTTTTGCCGTGTTTGATAGTCACGATAAAAAACAAAAAAGGAGAAAGTATGAAACTTTCAAAATTAATTACGATTATAGCTTCGGTAGCTATCATCGTAACAGCCTCTGGCTGGACGTTAAATAATACCGGATTTTTATCAAACTTGCATTTGGAAAAAAGTTTCGCGTACGCTCAAGAAGTTGTTGCTGACATTGGAGCAAAGCTTAATATTGGCGATGTGAAGATTTTTGATGGGTTGAGTATTGATAAGGTAGGAAGTGGCGGACTTTTTGGCCTGTCATTTGAAAACTCGATTGGTAATACTGGAGGCAGTAATCAGACTGTAGTAAAAACTACATATGTTCCTATTGGTTCTGCTTATCAGCAAAGAATCGATTCTATAAATGAAACTCCTATTTTTACATCTCTTACTATTAGATCTATGACCGATGCAGGACTCGTTGCAAATGATGCGAACGGAAACCTAATCGGCGGATACAAGCTCTCAAAAAATGATTTATCAAACTCACTATCAGACTCTATAATTACAGACGTTCAAAGCGACAGTGCTTTGACTGGTTCTATTTCAAGCAATATTTTGAAACTATCTTGGAATGGTTCGCTTGGCGTTGCAAATGGCGGTACTGGATTATCAAAAGTTGGTCTTCCCGGACAAATCTTGGCTGTTAAAGCTGACGGTTCAGGTCTAGAATATAGAACTCTATCATCTAATACTGCTTTAGTACCAGTACCAAACGGTTCTGGTTCGGTAACAAGCGGTGGTACAGTAATTAGTGGACTTCAGTCCGGTACATTTGCTAACCAAACTGCAAGATGGAATGGTGTTGATTGGGTAGGGTCAAGTTTGTTTGAAAATACAGATACACAAGCTCATATTGGTGGAACTGCAGGTGTAATTGATTCAAGCGCGATTCTACAAATTGACTCAACAACTGCTGGTTTCTTGATGCCAAGAATGACAACAGCTGAGAAAAATGCGATTGTAACTCCTGCTACTGGTCTTCAAGTTTATGATACTACTACAAACGAAGTAAATTACTATAACGGAGCATCTTGGATTTCTTTAGAAAATTCAGGTCATGCTGCTGTGACACTTGGGACTGCGAATGGTTTATCCTTACTTCCTGGTCAAATTTTAAGTCTCGATACTGCTGCTACTCCTACTTTTGCGGGGTTAACTAATACGGGCAACTCAACTGTAGGCGGAACACTTGGTGTAACTGGAACTTCAAACTTAGCTGATCTTAACGCTGGCAATACAGTAATCACTGGTACATCTACATTAAATGGTAACACAGCAGTAACCGGTACATTCGGTGCGACAGGTAATACAACTCTAGGCGCTGATCTTGCTGTAACTGGAAACACTGCATTAACCGGTACACTTTCAGCTGGCGCTTCAACTCTAGCTAGCCTCGTTCTTAATGGCGCTCTAGATATGAATAGCAATGACATCAATAATGTTGGCAACCTAAATGTTGCCGCTATCAACACAACTGGCAATATGACAGTTGGCGGCACTCTTGGAGTAACCGGCGCTACTACATTAAGCAATACTTTAAATGTAACTGGTCTTTCTACTCTAGCAGGGCTATCCGCTGGCAACACTGCAATTGCTGGAACATTCGATGTAACAGGTAATTCAACCTTGACTGGTAACTTAGGAGTAACTGGTGATGCTACTATCGGCGGTAATTCTGCGATCACTGGAAATCAAACTGTAGGCGGAACACTTGGTGTAACTGGAACTTCAAACTTAGCTGATCTTAACGCTGGCAATACAGTAATCACTGG
>JAKLDG010000001.1:246214-260091 GCA_022703645.1 Patescibacteria group bacterium
TTCAACTCTAGCTAGCCTCGTTCTTAATGGCGCTCTAGATATGAATAGCAATGACATCAATAATGTTGGCAACCTAAACATTGCTGCTATCAATACAACTGGTAACGTAGGAGTTGGTGGTAACCTTACAGTAACTGGAACTTCAACATTGAACGGTGCTGCTACAGTTAACAATATTTTAAACGTAACTGGTCTTTCTACTCTAGCAGATGTAAATGCTGCTAATACTGCAATCACAGGAACCCTATCTACAACTGGAAACGCAACTTTAGCCGGATTGGTTATTAATGGCGAAACATTTACTGATCTTACTGGCACTGGATTAACATCTGCTGGTAGCGCATTAAATGTTACTTTAGCTCCATTCAGTACAGATAATTTAGCTGAAGGTGTAGCTGTTGGAAAACAATATTTTACTAATGCAAGAGCGATAGCTGCTCCGTTGACTGGCTTTACAACAGGTACTAACGCTGGCTCTATCACATCTTTTGATACTATATTATCTGGTTTACAGGCCGCGCAAAATCAAATTGATATATTGGCTACCGGTGTTGGACATGCTGCTGCTACTGTTAACGCTGCCGGAATTACGAATGGTTTATCAGAAATTGGCGGCCAAATATTAACGCTTGCAACTGCTAGCGCTGGGACAAATGGTGCTTTAACTTCTACTGATTGGAGCACATTCAATAACAAGCAATCTGCCACTTTGGCAAGCGGATACATGTGGATTGGCGATGGCGCTGGTAAAGCCGCTGCTCAGATTATGAGCGGTGATGCAACTATCACGAATGGCGGAATCTTGACTCTTAAAAACTCTGGCGCTGCTGCTGGTACATATGGAAACGCTGTAACAAATATTCCACAGATCACAGTTGATGCTCAAGGTAGAATCACAAGTATTTCTAATAGAGCTTTGACGAACGCAGATGTAGGGCTTGGAAATGTTACAAATGTTGCTCAACTTCCTGCTTCATATCTTGATACAGACGGAACTTTAGCTACAAATTCTGATACCAAAGTTGCTTCTCAAAAGGCTACCAAGACATATGTAGATACAGGACTTGCTGCCAAACAAAATACTTTGACTGCTGGAAATAGTGTATCAATAGTTGGTAACACAATCGATACAGTGCAAGATATTAGAACTACCGCAATTCCTACATTGGCTGGCTTGACAATCAATGGAAACATTGCTCTAAGTGGAACTATAGATGGAACTGACCTATCAGTTAAAGCTCCAATCTGGGATGCAAAACAAAGCGCTTTGGCATTCGGTAATTTGACTTCGTCAACTTCGGGTGTATCTATCACTAATGGAAATGGGTCAGTTATCGGCACTGGTACGGCAATCACAATTGCCAATGCAAGTTCTACACAAAACGGTCTATTAACTTCAGTCGATTGGAATACTTTCAAAAACAAGCAAAACGCGCTTACTTTTGGAAATGTTACTACTCCAAACGCTGCAGTAACAGTAACCGGCGGAGCTGGTGCAGTAATTGGGTCAGGTCTAACAGTTGATGTCAGAAATGCTACAGGTGCTCAATCTGGTTTATTGACCGCTGCGGATTGGAATACATTCAATAACAAACAGAATGCATTGGCAATCGGAAGTGTTACAACTTCAACCTCTGGTGTTAACATCACTGGTGGTACGGGCGCGGTAATTGGCGGTGGGCTAACTATTAACTTACAAAATGCTACAACTGCTCAAAACGGTCTATTAACAGCCGCTGACTGGAATACATTCGCTGGCAAACAGGGCGCCTTGGTAGCTGGAAACAGTATCTCATTAGTTGGAAACAATATTAATACCGTCCAAAATATTAGGGCTACTGATGCCCCAACATTTGCAGGGTTAACTTTAAATGGCAATTTAATAACTTCAGGAACTGTTGATGGGGTGGATTTAAGCGCAAAGGGATTGATTTGGGATGCTGCAAAAACTAAACTTGATCTATTAACTTATACAGCTGAAGGAACGAACGGGGGATTGGATGCAGACACTGTTGACGGCAAACACGCTACTGATTTCTTGTCTTCAAATGGTGGGTCTTTGAATGGTGCTTTGACAACAAATGTAACTAATTCCGGCGCTAGTATATCAACTGGTTTGACGGTTTCAAGTACAAACACTGCTGGTAATGGTACAACCGGAATGGGAACAGCAGTTAGTTTCGCTCTAGAAAATGCATCTGGCACAACTCAGACTGCAGGTGAAATAAATACTACTTGGACAAATCTAAACTCTGGTACAGTAAGTTCGGCAATTGATCTAAAGACTTGGGTAAATGGTTTATATAGAGATGCCTTAAAGATCGATGGCGGGGTATTGACAGTTCCTGGCGTTTATAACACAGTTGTAGCTTCAACTCCAACGCCTCGCGCTCTATATGTAGACTCTACTGGCAAAATTGGTTACTTATCATCTTCTGAGAGATATAAGAATTCAATTACTGATATGGAAGACATAGATTGGTTATACGCTCTACGTCCAGTAAATTATGTTTACAATAGCGACTCAACTGGCGTAAAACAGTATGGTTTGATAGCTGAAGAAGTAGACAAAATTAATAAACTATTTGTAAGCTATAATGCTGATGGTTCAATTGAAACTGTAAACTATAACTCATTCATTCCAGTCCTAATCAAGGCTTCAATTGATCAGAAAAACTCTGTTGACGGATTGAAAGATAGTACAGATAAAATTGGCTTAGAAGTTAATGATATCACAGTTCAGTTGGCTGATGCTTTGACCAAGCTTGATAATCAACAGGCTGAAATAAATAGCATCAAAACGAGTATCGACAATCTTGGCGCTCAGGTAGCAAGTGCTGCTTCTATGGCAAGCGCTGCAGCAAGCGCTCCGGTAGCTCCAATTGTAACAAGCGATGATCCAACTGAAATACAGAATGCTATCAATTCATTAAATAGTGATTTGGCAAATGTAAAACTTAGTTTGACAGCGCTGCAAAGCGCGTTAAATAATAATTCAATAACAGGCGACAAGACTTTTGTGGGTGCGGTTAGCTTCGGGGGCAACGTGAGCTTCGGTGCTGACACCGTAGGCAAAGCAGAAGTGTTGGCTGCTACGAATAAGGTCGAAGTTAAATTCTCTAAGGCTTATGCTAAAGAACCTATCATCACTGTAACTCCTACTGACTTTGTAAAAGGTCAATACAGAGTAACGGATGTGACGGTAAACGGTTTCGCAATTGAAACTTCTGAAGCACAAGACGTTAAGGCTGGATTTAACTGGACCGCATTCGGTAGTAACTAAAAACAACATTTGACAGCTTTGGGCGAGGGGATATATTATTGATAATATGTCCCCAAGCCTTAAAGGGGGAGCCACCATAAAAGTCCTTGACATATAAATGTATTTGTGATAAAATATAAATAAATATAAATATTAAAAAAGCGATACTATTTATTAGTTTCGCTAAACAAGGAGACAATATGAAACTAAAGATCAAATCAAAGGTTACGAAAACCGTGTTGATCGTGGTTGCAGCAGTCGTATTAGTTGCAGCTTTGGCCGGTGCTGGTTATTTCTACAAGAAATACAATGACTTAAAGAAAAGCCCAGACACTATTGCTAAAGAGGAAACCGATAAATTGGTTGCTTCTGTAGGAAAGCTTATGGCTTTGCCAACAGATGAAACACCATCTATCGCAACTGTAACTGATAAGGAAAAGCTAAAAGATCAACCATTTTTCGCTAAAGCGGAGAATAACGACAAAGTATTGATCTATACGAAAGCAAAGAAAGCTATACTTTATAGACCTTCTACAAACAAGATCGTCGAAGTAATGCCAATCGCTTTCAATGATACTACTGCCGCTACTCCTGCACCTGCGACGCCAGAAGTAAAAAAATAAGCAGGTAAGTAGTAAGCGAGTAAGCAAATAAGTTTACAATATATGCAAAAGACCGCCCAAGTGGCGGTCTTTTGCATATATTGTGGACACATAACCAATGTGTCACTTCAGCAAATAAAGCGAAAAAGTCCTTGACTTTAATATCAGATTATGATATACTTTCTATAGAAATAAATTCAGTTAGTTATATATTTTTTGTATGACTAAGGGTTCGTTAATAAAACGGTTAAAATTCCAGTCCCTCTCGTTTACGAGAAAGTGGATTTGGATTAAACAAAAATAAAAAAAATGGAGGAAAGAACTCATGAGAAAGAGATCAATGGCAAAGAGTTTTATCGCACTTTTCGCATTCTTCGCGCTTGTCGCTTTGGCGGCAGGCTGCGGGGGTGGTGGCAACGCTGTGCTAACGACAAAAAATATTGGTGGCGGTGGCAGTAATACTAACAACAATAATCTACCGGTTGTTATTGTACAGACGGCATTTCCAGTTTCTGGTGTTGTGTCGACTACTCTGCTTTCCGGAGTGACCTATCCTATAGATGGCGCTCAAGTAGAGATGCTCCGCAGCGGGGCTGTATTAGCTACAACGACAACCACCTTTGATGGAAGCTACTCATTCGCGAATGTTTCCACGGGGACAGTGTCGTTGCGTGTCAGCGAAACATCGGGTGTTAGTCGGCATTTCATCGGTGTAACGACCCAAAGCTATGGCATTACAGCCACAGCGACGATTGCCATTCCGGTTAGTGCTGCGTACCAGTTGACCGCAAGCGCGGTCAATGCTAACCTTAACGAAGAACACTTCGTCGGTGGAAATTATCAACTAGTATGTCCGGGAAAAGCTACGATCGATCAGCTTGCGCTGAATGGGTCTACGACATTCGTGGATGTTCCGGAAGCAGTTGGATGCACGCTCACCGTTACTAATCCGGGGATGACAACCCCGAAGATGGCCACAGATGTTCCGGCGACGCAGACATTTGACATGACACAGGATCAGAGTATTGTTCTGCAGTCGATCAAGCCGACCTGCGTGATCGACGCCGATTGCCCGATTCCGTTGGGTATGACAACGCCGGTATGCCTCGACGCTGGAACTTCGGCATCGAGTTGCGCGGCTTTCTAAAAGTTTTTTACAAACCTCTCCTCCACCCGTAAAGGCGAGGTTTCACACGCGTCATCCCTTCGGGGATTGCGTGGGCGGCTTCTAGTTTCTAGAAGCCGCTTTTTTATTACAAAAAAAATAGGGCGGGTTTAAAACCCGCCCCTACAAAATTGCTATACCCTATACCCTATACCCTATACCCTTTCTTCTTTTTCCTTAAACACATCTGGCATTTCTTCTTTTTCCATTGCATCCACATCTTTTTTTGTATTAAATGATCTCCAGTATCCTTCATGTTTATGCAGTTTCAATTTGATCTTTGGGAATACATCATACTCGATGCTGCCGACATCGGGAAGAACATCTATCATATCGTTGCGATTGAAAACATACCAACCGCAGCTAACCCAATCTTCAAGAGTAGGTTTTTCTTCAAAAACCGCATAACCTTTCTCATCCTTTACCAGTCCGAAAGGCAGTTGAGGATGAGCAACGCAAATAATATTATCTTTTTCACCTTCGAGTTTGGCTACATCAATATCGGTCAGATCATCGCAGTTTAGCACTAAAACGCGGTCAGATTTTACCATTTTCATAGCTTTCTTAATTGCCCCTCCCGTGCCAAGCTGAGAGTTTTCTACCGAAAAATCAATCTGGTATTGAGGGTACTTGGCCTGTACATAATTTACAATATCTCCGGCTTTATATCCGAGTGCAAGAATAATTCTCTCAACCTTGTCGGATAGGTAATTGATTTGATAAGAAATCAGAGGGTTATCTTTGACCTCTACTAGAATTTTAGGTAGCGCGCCTTCCATACGTGAGCTTCTGCCGCCAGCAAGAATAATTGCATCCATTTGGGTTGTGTTACTGATAATTTATATCAATTTATCATATTTTTGGGTTTTTTGAAAGAGAATTTTCAATTTAGAAAATAAATATCTAAGATCTAAATTATAATTTCTAATAAAAAGGATAAATTAATAAATCACTAAATATGATATTAGAGCTTTGACATTTTATTAGATATTATAATTTGTAATTTAGAAATTTACCCTTGCCCTGCCAACTGCCCACATGCCGCTTTGATATCTTGTCCGAATTTATGACGGATGGTGGTAAGAATTTTATTTTTTTGTAATATGTCGAAAATCTTTTTTACGCGATCCGGAGAAGGCGATTCGAATTGTAGGGGCAACCCTTGCGGTTGCCTTTTTTGGGCAGGGGCAAGCCCAGCCCCTACGGGATTATATTCGATGAGATTAATATGCACCAGGTTGAATTGATTTGGGAAATATTCTCGCATTAGATCTATTAATTCCTGTATATTTTCATCAGAATCATTTACACCCTTCAGCAATATGTATTCGAAAAAAACTTTTCTTCCGGTTAGATCCATATACTCGGAAACTGCCGGCAGTAATTTCGATAATGGATATTTCTTATTAACCGGCATGAGAGAATCGCGGATTTCATCGTTTGGAGCGTGAAGGGAGATAGCGAGATTCACTTGAGACTTTTCTTTTGCAAACTTCAAAATCTCTGGGGCCAATCCGCTGGTGGAAACAGTGATATGGCGGCTCCCTATGTTAAATCCTTGCCCATCATTTAGAATTTCAATAGCGGAAATAGTATTTTCATAGTTCGCAAAAGGTTCGCCCATACCCATAAAGACAACACTATTTACAGATTCGCCTTGTTTCTTTAATAATCTCGCAAATTCGATAACTTGATCAACAATTTCTTCTGCCATTAGGCTTCTTTTCAGCCCCAGCTTTCCCGTTGCGCAGAAAGCGCAGTTCATTGGACAGCCGGCTTGAGTGGAAACGCAGACGGTATTTCTTTCATCACGGTGTTTCATTAGCACCGTTTCAATTACGAGGCCGTCATGAGTGTTAAATGCTATTTTTATCGAATCACCATTTCCCGCCTCGAGAATTTCACGAACTTTTAAAGTCGAAATAGGCATATCATTCGTTAAAACTTGTTGAAGATCTTTTGGTAAATCAATAGCCTCATCCCATGAGTTAACAAGATTTCTCACAGTATTCTGATAAATCTGTTTGGCACGGTATTTTTTCAGCCCCTTTTGTTCGCAGTATTTTTCGATTTCTTGGAGTGTTAGCATGCTTATATTATAGCATCTATTTCAATCTTTTCACATAACAGACAAAATCAATTTCCTCGCCCCGAAGTTGATCGTCCCAAGCATAAGTTCGGATGCGATCATATTCGATAAAACCATTTTTCAGCCAGAAATTTGTGTTAGGGTTCAGCGGCGTCTGGTAGCTGTCAGCATAGATAGTTTTGACGCCTTTGCTTTTGGCGTATTTTAGAAATTCGTTGAGTAATTTCGTGCCAGTATTTTTACCCCGGAATCCAGGAAGAATATCAATATGAAAATGTCCGGCGCGCTTTGGCGTTCGCAGTGTTTGGCGACCGTATTTTCCGATCAAAGTTTTAAATAGGTATCTATATTTTCCGCCGAAATAGAGCAGATCTTTCGGCCTTAATTTTCGCAGGGCGAATAGAGTTTTGAAGAAAGTTTTGAGGTAATAATTTATCAGATGGAATCTTTTTTTACCGGTTGTACCGAGAAGATAACCGACGACTTTACCTTGGTTTTCAACTACAAAAGCGCTTTCTGGTTCTTTTTCCAGGTAGTAGCTTACCAGGTTATTCCATAGGTCATGATCAGTAATAAATTCACTCATCGATTTACCAAAAAAACCGGTTTCGAAATTTATCATTTCAACCGCAGTCCTATCAGTTTTTTGATATTTGCGAATTAGCATACTCTGATTATACCACCAAAACTAACCTTTTCTTAGTTTGTGGTATGTGACATATTTTATCAATTCAATCCAAAGTATGGACACCAGCGCAACTGCTAGGGGTATGAGCCAGTCAATAGCGGGTAGTGGTTCAGTCCCCAAAACTTTATTAAAATATGGTACATAAATTCCAGCGAAAAGTGTTGCAGCGCCCAAAATCGCTGCCCAAATCAGATATCTATTTTTGAAGAATTTTTCAATTTTATAAATCGGTTTTGATAGATCTTTGAAAGAGAAAATATAGATAATATCAACGGAAGCGACAATCGAGAAGGCAAGAGTTTGAGCTAGATGAATATCACCGGTATGACCATAGTAATAATTAAATACCACCAATGATAAGATTCCGATTGTGAAACTAACGATAAATATCATGGCTTTCATGGAGTTTGGCAATATCGCTTCGCGTTTTAATTTTCGCGGATCTTCAGACTCTAGCGACTTTCTTCTTCCTTCAAAACCCAGCACGATATCGAGCGGTCCATCACAAATCAGATGCACCCAAAGAATTTGCACTATGGTGAGTGGGGCAGGGAGCTTCATCAGAATTGCTCCAAAAATAAGGAATATTTCCACGAAAGAATTTGATAATACATAAGCAACAACTTTTTTAATATTTGCAAATACGAGCCTGCCCTGTTCGCAGGCGGAAATAATCGTTTTGAAATTATTATCGAGTAGAACCAGATCAGCCGATTCTTTGGCAGTTTCAGTAGCGTCTCCAACTACAATTCCGATGTCAGCTTTTTTGAGAGCAAGTGCGTCATTCACTCCGTCTCCTGCCATTGCCACCACTTCGCCATTTGTTTGTAAAGCTTCAACGATACGCAATTTTTGATGCGGAGTTATGCGCGCCATAAGAGCTATTGAACCAATTTTTTTTGCTAGCATCGTATCAGTCATCTTTTCAATATCCTCGCCCTGAATAGCATTTTTATCAGTTATGCGAAAACCAAGCTGGCGCGCAATTGAAATAGCAGTCGGCAGATAGTCCCCGGTGATGATCTTTACATCAATACCAGACCTTCTTGCCGTTCGGATAGTTTCGCGAGTTTCAGCTCGGATAGGGTCTTCAATCGCCAAAAGCCCCAGCCATTTGTAATCTTTTTTTGTCCGAAGATTTCCTTTTTCTTTTGAGATAACACCGACAATTCGCAGTCCTTTTGCCGCCCAGACCTTCATTATCTTCAAGGTCTTTCTCTTTTCTTTTTCGCTAATTTTACACATTTCAATTATAATTTCCGGAGCTCCCATAATATACGAAGTGTTGTGGGTATTTGTTCGCACCATCATGACTTTGTGTTTTTTCTCGCTATCAAAAGGTTCTTCGTAAACTAATTTCTTTGTTTTATAGAATCTAGTTGCATCAAAACCGATCTTTTCGAGGTATTTACCGATAGCTATCTCAACGTTATTTTTTTCTTCATTAACAATTGACAACGCTGTCAAAAACCTATTTTTCTCTTTGAATTTCAATTTTACAATTCTCATATTTCCCTCGGTCAGCGTCCCAGTCTTATCAGTACAAATTACCGATGTAGTTCCAAGCGTTTCAATTGAGAGTAATTTTTTTACAAGCCCATTCTTTTTGAGTACCCTTTTCATTCCAAGCGCAAGAATTATAGTAATAGCGATAGGCAGTCCTTCGGGAATAGCGGCGATTGCCAGAATTATAGAAATTCGCACCATGTCCCAGATATTTTGATCGTTCAATATCCCGATAAAAAATATGAGCAGTGAAGTTAAAACTACCAATATCGTTAGATTTTTGCTAAAGTCTTCAATTTTTTCCTGCAGAAGAGTTTTTTCCTCTTTAATCGATAGCATACTTTGGCCGATTTTTCCCATTTCGGTAGAGCTTCCAATTTCCTTTACGAGCATTATTCCGTGTCCCGCTATGACATTCGTGCCCATGAATAGACGGCTTTTTTTGTTTCTCGAACTTTTTGCTACACCTTCTGATTCTCCAGTAAGAATAGCTTCGTTTACCACTAGATTTGTACTGCTGACGAGTTTCCCATCAGCAGGAATTTTATCTCCGGAATTAAGAATTACGGCATCTCCGATAACTATCTCGGAAATGGAAATTTTTTTGGATACCCCATCCCTTATGACTGTGGCGATGGGATGCAATATATTTCTTAAGGCGATCAGAGTTTTTTGCGCCTTATATTCTTGGATAAAACCCATTGTGCAATTAAAAGCAATCAAAACCAGCATCAGGGCGGCGTCAGTGTATTCTTTTAATAAGAGCGAGATCGCGGCTGTGACCAGAATTATATATATGAGTGGACTTTTGAATTGTGAGATCAAAATATTAATAGCCAAGAAACTGTTATTTTCTGGCAATACATTGATTCCGTGTTTTTTTCTTGAAAAGAGAACTTCTTTTTCGCTGAGGCCTTTTAGCATTTTATTTTTTGTTTTGAATTTGATGTATTTTTAATAGAAAAATTACAGTCGCTATTTTAGGATATTTATTTAATAATAGCATGTTTATGTTTGTGTAACAATGATTTTGAATCATTGCATTTTTGGCTTGATATTGATATTTATAACCAGATATGCTATCATTAATCATCTGATGATTAGGTCAGAAAAACGTCTTTTCATATTACCAAAAATGTTGTCGGCGCGTATATGTTTGATGAGTTCGAAGAAGCATAATCAGCAAGATCCTTTTTGCCACTTTGTTTCCTCTACAGGGTTTCGGAAAACATTTCGAAACCCATTTTTATTTAAAAATCCCAAGTGTGTATTATGCTTTCATTTTGCTCAAATATATCCAATTAGCGATATTTCTCTCTAAAATAGAGAGCTAATAACAAAAGACTTCCTGGAACTGTAATCGCCCAAGGGGTTCCAAACATCAAAACAGGCGCAGAAAAAGTCGGGTAAAAATATGCAATGGCAATAAATGGGGTAGACAGACCGTTAATGAGGAAAAACAGTCTAACCCATTTTTGCAATCCTTGTTTTTCAAAAATTGGAATCGCGAATATGGTGCTAAGGTTTAAGAATATATATCCCAATGCGTCTATATCCCAAAATAGTGAATGAGGAGTTTGATTGAGGATGCTAAGTGGTCCCTGGATGCCCTGCTGGTTTTCAAATGTCCAGAAATATCCAGCCGGTATTACGATTGATAGTTGGATAATATAATTTAATGTGCAATAAGTGGCATAGATAATCGCAAAAGATAATGCTGCATGGGTCCAGAACCTTTTTTCTTTTGGAATAGTATAATGGAGCGCGAGCATTGCAAGCAAAAACGGCACCGGCATTAATAGTGAAAAACCAAAGGCGATTATTGAATCCTGAAGAGGTGTAACTAATTTAAAAATTTGCAGTGGTACGCTTACAACATAACCAACTGCTCCAATAAAAGCAATAAATGCTGACAAGTAACCAATGTTTGCGATTGTTTTTTTCATAATTCCCTCCAATCTAATTATAATTAAATATTTATTAAAGTTTTGTTTTTCTATGTTTTTAGCATCGCTATCTTTCTATATTTTTACAAACTTTAGTATTAGTCTTGGCTGATTATTTCTACCTTTATTTTATTATACAAAATAAAAATCAGCAATATGGGTTGAGGGGCGAGCCGAGCCCCGAACCAGATACTCGGTGTTACCCGACCTGAACCCCGATTCATTGTTAAATGTAAATAAAGAGGGGTGAAAGCGCAGCGGGGCGCGACCGAAGGAAGCGAGTTTCGCTAAAAATAGTCACCTCTATTTTTAGTGAAATTTTGGGTAATGTCTCAGCGTATCTGATGTCTTTGATTTCCTTCAATATTACATTAAATATAAAAGGAAAGCAAAGATATGGGAGAGCGAGGGCACGAAGCGAACCAGATACTCGGTGTTCTACGACCCGAATCCCGATATTCAATTTATTATATGTAAAATCGGGGTGAGAGTGCAACGCGGCAAGCCCGTAGCGATAGCGAAGGGCGTAGCGTACATTTTATCCTTATTATTAGTTTTTCACTTCTGCTTATTGATTCCTTATATATAAAATAAATTCAAGGTTTTTTGTGCCGAATTCATAGCAGAGGGGATTAAGGGGTGAATGCTCTGAATTCGGCACTCCTTTCCGGTATTTTTCTTACTTGTGGAAAAACATTTTTGTAATCATAAAACAATAAAATAAAGCCATGAAATTTGGCTTCACAAACAAATATTGACATTTTTTATCGGCTGTGCTACAATGTTAGTGATCAGCAATGATCATGAATTCTAAAGCTTGAGGGTCCTTCGGGATCCTCTTTGCATTTTAGGAAAGATTTATTTCTTTCTTCCAGCAAATAAAATTCTTGATCTTTTGAATATCGTAGATAAATAGACCCTTCTCTTTTAGATCGTTTAATTCGGTCGAAACTCTTCTTGCAGTAGCAAAAAGAATCGTTTTCTTGCCGTCATCAATCAGTTGTTGTAATGGGTCGGCAAAATCACTATCGCCACTCCACAAAACAAAGTTTTCAATACCATTGTCTTTATAATCCATCAACATATCTCTTCCAATCTCAACATCAAAATTACATTTTAAGTCCTCTATAAAACGAATGCCTTGCTCGTTCAGTTTTTTGAGCTTTGAATTTAGGAATTCTATGGTTTCCAAATCCATTTTTTGCATTAAGGGTTTGCGAATAAAATCTTTGATAATAGCGGTTGAATCACTGGCAATACTGGAAACATCAATGGACAATTTCATTTTTTTCACGGGCTTTGTTTTAACATCAAACCCGCATTTTTTAATCTCATCCATAAACTCTTTTGATTTTATATCGTCATCAAATGTGCCATTGTAAAACTTCACTGATTTCACAGTATCAAATGAATCGAGAAATTGTTTTAATCTTTTTAGATCTACATGCCAGCCGAGTTTGGTTGCCCAAGGTCGGACATTGGCATAATCAATATAAACATTAGTTTGCTTGTCAAAAATCTCCTCTAGTTCCGTTACTCGATCAGGGAATTTCTCTGATATTTCCTTGAGACGGTCGGTTTTTGGGTTAAACATAGAAAAGTTTTGTTATTTTCTTTTTATTATAACACAAAAACTAGTTTGAAAATATCATTGTATTTTTAATCTGGATTTTCGCTTCCACAATTTACACCGTCGATATTATAAAAAGTTCCAGTAAACGTTTTATTAGCATAATCTCCTTCTGAATATTTTTGAGTCGTATTTAGTTTGAAAAAATATTCTTTCGGGTATTCATATTCTTGTTTTGGTCTGAAAATCATCCGATTATTTGCATCATCTATTTCTCTGTCAAATGCACGTTGGTCCAGAAATGTCCCCGTCAATTTATCATGATACATACCAGGTTCATCTACGCTCTGTACATAAATAAGTGAATATGATAAGCCAGCAATATCGCGAATATTTATTGATTTCGCGCTAACTACAAATACAATATCATTGCAACCACTTACTGGCGATATTGTGGTTACGCTAACTCCTGGATCCGGATCGGGAATAACTTTTATATAGATATCAAAATAGGCTTTAGATTGGTCATCTTTTTTTACCGCCATAAAGCTTTCTTTAAAAGTTCCTAACCCAGATTTATCAGTTGCAATATCTATTAGATACCTGTTATAAGTTTCAACACCATATACGTTATAACCCGCAGATCTTATCTGAGAATCTTTCGTTAATGGTACTGAATAAAAATGATCTGCGCCATAACCTCCCCAATTTAAAAGTGATCCATTATTCTCGGATGCTAGATAAAGGTCATATTGATCAGCCTTTATATTTTCCAGTGAAGCGAAACTATCAATCAAGAAGTTTCTAACTGCACCCTGGTGTATTGTCAAAACATTTGCCGGACTACCATTTTCTTGGACGGGAACATCGGCTCTTACTTCATTATCAGCTGTGTCCACATTTTCTCCCGGAACTTGGTTTACTTGCTGGTTTTGAATAGGAGTTTTAGCTTGTTTCTTGGTTTGATAATAATAAATACTACCACCAACAATCCCAACAGCAATAATAACAATTAGTAATGCGATTAGACTTTTTTTCATAAATTTTCC
>JAKLDG010000001.1:260100-265052 GCA_022703645.1 Patescibacteria group bacterium
ATAAATACTACCACCAACAATCCCAACAGCAATAATAACAATTAGTAATGCGATTAGACTTTTTTTCATAAATTTTCTCCTCAATTTAATTACTTTCAATAATTATCGCATATTTAAGCCAAAAAGTCAAATCATTCCCCTTAAATAGTCCTTCATCTCGCAGCTCCGCTGCGCCCCTCTAAATATAAAAACCTTGAATTTATATTCCCTAAAGAATCAAAAAGCAGAATGAAAAACATTAAATATAAAATGTATGTCGTAGAATGTCTCAGTATATCTGATGTTTCAGTTCGCCACCTTATTTACTTGATAGAGAAAGAGCAGAAATATGGACCGAGCGAGGGCACGAGCGAGTCAGATATACTGTGTTATGTGACCCGAACGAGCTATTCACTTTGTTAAATACAAAAAGCGAGTGAGAGTGCAACGCGGCAAGCCGCCCAACGGCGAAGCGTGCATCTTTCTGTTTGTTAGTTATTAGAAGAAGAATTTAGATTAAGAGCAAAACAGAATATTCCATTTTTGGGCGAGGTCAGAGGGGATTGAGGGGTGAATGACCGAAGCCCAAAATTCTTCAGACAATAAAAACATATTATACGTAGATGCTCTTTATTTTTGTATTATCCTACTCTTTGTTTTCTATGATGTTTCTATAATTATCTATAAGAGAGATTGATGTAGGAATATCAAGTGGTGGTGAAATCACTGCATATGGTAGATCGTGGCTCCAATCGTGTCCGCCACTATCATAGTCATTACCTGATTCTTGCTCCACTTTGGAAAATTCTTTTGCAGTTATTGATAGTTGTTGAGAAAATTTTTGATATATTTCCATAGGATATTCTCCATAAAAGTATTTTTGAATAAACTCTTCTGGTGTCTCAGATACCTTTTCTTTACCATAATATTTTTTATATTTTTCTGAAGGCATTGATTCTCTAATATAATATCCTGACAAAGGATGTATTAGCTCAATCATATATAAGCGGTCTTTTATTGCATTATTGATTTTATCAATATTTTTGCGATCAGCTATTTGTTTTAAATTTTTTTCACAATTATTTAATATTTCTAATATAGACCTTTTATTTTGAGGCGAAGCTTCAATCTCAATCGGGATATAATTATTTGGACGCATTATTTCATTTTTGGTTGAAAAACTAAAAAATCTAGGTGGCATAGCACTTAAAAAAATCTCTCGGTCGCTATCCGATAAATAACCTAGTCTTTTAAGATGATAATAAACATCTATCTCTATTAATTTTTTCCAATAAGTCCTTTCTTTTTTTAGTATATGACAAACTATATCCTCGTCTATATTTTTTAGGCCTTGTGCCTTCTCGTAAATTATATTTGATGGTGTTTTTTCTGGAGAAAATTCTTTTTCGATTTCTGCAAGATCTTTCCAAAAATCTGGTCTCAAAAAATCAAAACCTCCTTTTTTTCCCATTTCATTCTCAATTTCATTTGTAATTTTTGAGACATCTTTATAGTACTCGTTTATTGTATCTCTAATCCATAATACTTCTTCAGTATTTATCTTCTCGGTTGGTTCCTTTTGTTGTTCCTTTGGTAGTTCATTTTTGTCTTCGCCTGTTGGCCATTTTGGATCTGTCATAGTTTTATTTTTTACTAATAAATAATCTTTCATCTCACAGCTTTGCTGTGCCCCCTCTTAAATATAAAAATTCTGTTTTGCATTTTTGTTAGGTTAAGAATAAGTGTTTAGATTAAGGTTAAGAAAGATGCATGTCACATAATGTCTCATAGTATCTGATGTCTTTGCTTTTCTTACATATTAACTTAAATATAAAAGAAAGGCAAAGATATGGGAGAGCGAAGGCATGAAGCGAACCAGATACTATGTGTTATACGCCCCGACGAATCATTACATTATTATTAGATATAGAAATGATGAGGAGAGTGCAACGGGGCACGGAGCGATAGCGGAGTGAGTTCAATAAATATTTTTCAATTAAATACAAGAATTGATGGGCTTACCTTATTATAAGAATTGAATTTGATTTTTTGGTGCTGGCGAGGAGCAGAGGGGATTAAGGGGTGAATGCGACGAGCCAGCACTCCTTTCCGATTTTTTTGGGTTTTATGCATTTTGTTCTGTTATAGCTATGGCTTGGTTTTCCTGTTCTTTTAATTTTTCTTGAAGTATCTCATCCTTACTTTTCATAATAGGCCAAATCATATTTAATTCTTCATCATAGATTGGCATCTTTATATTATTGCCTAATATTTCAATTACATCTTTTGCTCGTATATCAGGATTGTTTTTTATACCTGGAATCACCCTAGAAAAATTTTTGAAAAATGTTGTTGAATCAATAATTAGTCCTACAATTTCTTCTGGTTGTATTTTGTTTTTAACATATCCCCATTCAAAGCTATAGACTACATCTTTATATCTATCTTTATTTAATTTAATCACAAAAGCACTGGCATTCCATGTCATACCTCCTATTAACCTTTCTTCGGATGTTAAAATAGGTTTTTCGGAAATATTATAATTCAAAGAATGTGGTTCTTTTATTTGATAGTAACAATCAGTCGATGTTTTTATCGTTTTATATTCTTTTTTATCTTTTATCTCTTTGAGTTTTTTATAATATTCTTTTTTCGACTCATTTGGTACACCCTCCCATTTTCCAGGCTCAAAAGACCTTGTATGCCAAATATCATCTGGATTGATTATTGTTGTTGGTGTCCATACATCAATAAATTCCTTACCTATATATGGCTCTCCCCATCCACTACCTATCGGCATTTCACCGCCATAAAAAAAACGTAGAAATCTCGCTGCATATTTTTGCGACCACAGCCCACAACTTGCAATTAATGGTACTCTGTCTACTTCCATTGTTTTATGAAACAGCAGATTAGATGTGTTGTCTATTGGTAAAACTTTTTCAAGTATTTCTCTTCTTTCCTTTGGATTGAGCTTAGTTTCTGGTGAAAGCATTTTTTTAAATTCATTTTCGGCTACATGACGCAAGGGATCTTTTCCGCTGATTACGTGGCGAAAGTGCCAATCCCCTTTATCTTTTGCATCTTCATAGATTGGTATTCCCTTTTCTTCATATGGGTTATAACCAAAAATAAATCCTTTTTCAAACTCTTTCTCGCTTCTACAATGGGAAAGGCTGTAGTCTAGACTCTCTTCAATACTTTTTAATGAAAAATCAGAATCTTCTTTTATTTTTTTATAATTTGCATCTAATTCGTTTTGAAAATGTATCGGGTAGCCCAATACACCGCCGCCCTGATGATCAAATCGCAATTGTCTCGCATAATTAATAAGCTTTTTTATCAATCTATCGCATTCGCTTGCATCTGATCCACTCTCCCTTGCTAATTGAATAGCCTCATAAAAACCTATCATCTCATATTCTTTTGCTGTTTTACTTTTTATATTCCTTACTTTCTCGATCGTTTCTTCTTTGCTATATAAACTTCTGCTCCATGACCAATAGAGAGATATGTCATAATAATCCATATCCTCGGGAAAATATTTTATAATCTCTTCTGTTAACCAACCTTTTCTAATTCCTCTCTTAATTATTTCTCCTCTCATTTTCTTTTCGGCTTCAAGTATTTTTTCTGAGGAAAATTCAATTTCTATAGCATCATCAACTCCTTTTTCTTGTGGCTCATGCAAGTGAGGGTTTGTTTCTGAACGAACAACAATCCCGTCAACAGATTTTAGTTGTTGTGACTTTTGTATTTTATTTGGGTCTGGAAAGCTTGGATCCATTTTTATTTTAGTTTTAATATTTCTTTATTTCCCAAAAGTGATTTCATTTGGGTTATTGCGATAGTGTTTAGTTTTTGAATTCGTTTTTCTTGCGATAATCCTTCATGAATTAAAACTGCATTTATACTCTCGAGGTTTGATAAAACCACTAATTGTTCAATCTCGGCATAATCACGAATATTGCCGCTCAATTTTGGATTTTTATCTCGCCAAGTTTTTGCAGAAATACCAAACAGCGCAACATTGAGTAAGTCAGCTTCATTTGCGTATTTTGAATTGATTTGATTCTTAGTTAGTTCGGGCGGAAGTAGGTTTTCTTTAATCGCATCAGTATGGATTCTGTAATTAACTTTCGCCAATGTTCTTTGCAAATTCCACTCAAGGCGAAGGTTTTTTGATTCGTTTTCTTTTAGGCGTTGAAATTCTTTGATGAGATAAAATTTAAATTCCGCCGAAATCCAAGAAGCAAATTCAAATGCAATATCTTTGTGCGCAAAAGTACCGCTATCATATCTTCCTCTTTTGGCAAAAATTCCTATTGCATTTGTTTTGTCCGTCCATTGTTGCACAGATATTGCAAACCCATTTGAACCACTTTGGTTTTTAAAGTCACGGAATTCCGTTACTTTAAAATTAGGGTTGTTTATTTGCTCCCATATTCCCATGAATTCAATAGCGAACCGGGTGCTTAGCCAGTGCGAGATAACTAGCCCCGCTTCAGAATTCTTATGTTTGGCAATATCGGTTAACGAAATATAGTCATCGTCGTTCTTTTTAAAGGTAACGATTTCGTAACCTTTGACATTTAGTTTTGTGTTTTTTGACATAATGTTTTAGTTTTAATTTTAATTCCCTCGAATTCGGGGGAATTAACTATGGCGAATCTGCCATAATTAGAATTGTTTTAACCGTGTCGAATTCGATACCTTTATTCTACTCTAAAATTCTTTTTAAATAAATCGTTTTTCTGCTCCCCAAGAGCAGAAAAACACCCTCTTCGCAGTACTCTGCGACCCCCTCTAAATATAAAAAATCAAATTCAATTCCCCTATATAAAAAGCCTATCAATATTCCTTATTATAAGAAAAATATTTATTGAATTGCGTATAATGTCTCAGCGTATCTGATGTCTTTGATTTCCTTCAATATTACATTAAATATAAAAGGAAAGCAAAGATATGGGAGA
>JAKLDG010000001.1:267698-272218 GCA_022703645.1 Patescibacteria group bacterium
CAGTTCTTAAAAGAAAAATCTTGCTTATTCCTTTTTGGCGAGGAGCAGAGGGCAGGGTGAATGCGACGAGCCAAATCTTAATTGTATTTGTATAATATTTTTTTAAAATCAAAAGACCGCCCATATTTGAGCGGTCTTTTGTATATACTCTGTTTTCTTATTTTGCGAAAGCTCTAAATAGCCATCCAAGAAGGCTGAACCCTTTTTGCTCTTCTTGTAATTGATTTTGCAATTCGGTTTTTACTTGTTCAAGATTTTGGATATGTTGTTCTAATAGTTGCTGATCACCTGAGTTAGATAGTTGAGCTTTTAATTGATTTAGTTCTTGGATTTTCTCCTGAACCCTTTCCATTCTCTGCTGCCCATCATTGATTTTTCCGTAGTTTGGACCAATAAAAAACTTTGCAAAGCCACTTCTTTCTTGAGCGCGAGTCAGACTAGCTTCAGCTCCTTCAAATTCTTGATTTTGCGCTTGAGCAATTTCTCTTACCTGTTGGCCTATGCCACCATTCCTATTTGCAATTTGTAATATTTCTTGCACAGCATTTGCTACCTGGCTTCTTCTTTGAATACCATTTCCTGAAACGCCTTTTTGTGTCTCTGTTTGAGTTTGGCTCTGAACTTGATTCTGAAGCTGGCTATCCTCCCCCTGATTTTGAGTTTGGCCTTGTGTCTGGCTTTCAGCTTGATTTGTTAATCCCTGACCAGTTCCCTGACCCTCTTCTTTGACTTCTGGATTAGCAATACCTGTTCCTGGTTCGTGAATGCCTTGTGGGCCAGCATTTGTATTAGCCGCCAAAACTTGTGGCGCGATTGCCAAAGATGCGATAACTGCCATCATTACAATTAGTTTTTTCATTGTTGTGTTCTCCTTATTTAATTATTATTAATATTATTTATTGCTATTTACTTTTTTTAAATCCTGCTCATTTCCCTGGATACTCTTGTCCCCGTTTGTCCCTTGAGCTTGAGATTGAGGTTGAGATTGTGTTTGATTTTGGTTCTGTGTTTGAACCTGATTCTGGTTTTGAGATTGACCTTGTGGTTGAGATTGAACCTGATTTTGATTTTTAGTTTGGGGCAGGTTTTGATTTTGTTCTTGATTCTGGATTCGTTTTTGGTTTTGAGATTGAGCGCCTTGCTCCTTTATCCTATTCTCTTGGCGATACTGCTTCATAATACCTTGCATTGGTCCACGATCTATCCAAACTTTGTCTATACCACTTGCATCAGCTGCCCAGCCCGCAGTAAGAGTTGCCGCAACCAAACCGGCAGATAGCACCCAAAACTTGGTCTTGTAGGAGAAATCATATTTGCGAATGAGCAATATTCCAGCCAATAATCCCAAAATGGCAAGTATTGGTGCCCACCAAGGAAAGTCAAATAATAACTGTTCGATGCGATATCCTTCTTGGTTGCGAAGAACAAATCTTATTATGCTCACAAAGAATATAGATGCTGAGAATGATATCATTAATCCCGCTATAGCCAAAATAGATCCAAGTACAAAATATAATCGCGGGCGCATCTTGTATCTGCCCTTTCGAATCTGCCCCATAATGTCGATTGTTGTGTTTTTTAGTTTCTCTGGCATAGTTTTTTCATTAATGTTTTGGCTCGGCTAATACGAATAGCAACGGTGCCCATTGGGATTCTTAATATGTCACTTATCTCTTCATAAGACTTTTCGTCTATATAAAAAAGAGTGAGAGGCGCAGAATATATTTGTGGCATTTTAGCTAAACACTTTTCAATCTTTTCGACATCCTCTTTCCTCTCAAAATCTTTTTTTATGTCTTCGTCGCTCCGAAAGTCTATACCCTCTGGAAGTTGTATTTCTTTCTGATATCTTTTTATAATATTTATAGCTTCATTGTGAACAATTCGATATATCCAGCTAGAAAACTTTTTCTTGGTATTAAAGCCTTTTAGGTTAATAAAAGCTTTAATAAAAGAGTCTTGGACTACATCAGCTGCCTTATCCTCATCTTTGAGTAAATTACCAGCATATCGTAAAAGTTTGGTCTGATATCTCTCGATAATTACAGCATAAAGTTCCTGATCTACTGATCGGACTTTTTCGATAATTTCTTCATCAGAAAAAACTTTATTATCACTCATACTAATATTTTATCATTAAATTACGGTCTAGTATATCTAGAATCTTGGCAATCTCGATTTATATTTTTCTAAGAATATTGTAAAAGTGCTGGTATTTAATTTGCGTAACTCGACCTTTATGCCCCTAATACAAAACAAAGATGACTTTTCTTTCATCTTTTTTTAATTAATCTTAAATTAAATAGTCCTTCAACTTCGCAGCTTCGCTGCGACCCTCTAAAATATAAAAATAAGCAAGATTTTCTGATTATTTTTCAGAACAAACATTCAGGTTTCGTTAAACCCAGCCAGCAAGATATAGAAAAGAAAAATTGATTTTGGGTAATGTCTCAGCGTATCTGATGTCTTTGACTTTCTTACATATTATATTAAATACAAAAGAAAGGCAAAGATATGGACGAACCCCGAGCCGAGGGGTGAGTCAGATACGCTGTGTTGGGCGACCCGAGCCCGATTCATCGTTAGTTAAATACAAAAGAGTGGCGAGAGCGCAGCGCGGTGTAAACGTACATCTTTCCGCTCAATCTTATAAGAATTAGTATTTAAATTAGTTGTAAAATAGAATATTCCATTTTTGGGCGAAGGTCAGAGGGGATTAAGGGGTGAATGACCGAAGCCCAAAATCCCCTAAATGTAATTTTGGGCAAAAAAATAAGACCCTTTGGAGAATGCTTTCCAGAATCGGGTCTTGAAATCCTGGAAGCTTTTGTTGCGGTTATCGTGAGGAAAGAACTTTCTGAATCACCTCGCTATTGTCCTTTTTTTCTTTTGCTTCCGCTGTGGCGATTTCAGCGTTGGTTTTTATCTCCCATTCGTACTGTCCTTTCAACTTGAGATAATCGGCGATCGGCATAACAATGAGCGATCCCGTTTGGCAACCCCGCTGCACCCCGTCAGGGCCTTTTTGATTCGTGGAAGCTCCGTTAAAACGGACGACGGCGACGGACTTTCTTTTGTCAATGTCCTGCAGGACAAGCTTGCTGCCGTGTTCCATGTAGCAATACGCGCGCTCCACTTCTTTCGCGTGGCCGTTTTGCGTCGTGAACAAATGCCACTCTGATGTCGGGTCGTGGCGATCACCGAGTTGTACCATACTGAAATCGATCTCGATCCCGTCGTAGTACGTGGCGATAACATCGCCTTTCTTCAACGAATTAATTTCCCGGTGGGTCTTGTAGAAACTGAACAGTTGCCAGCCACCCAGCGCGATTAAAGCAATGATGCAAATTACAATTCCTGCTTTCTCTTCTGACTTCATTTTTTATCCCATCCTTTTCTCTTGAATTTGCCAAATTATTAAAACTACAATCGGCTGTTAAGATTATATCACGATTATTTAGGTTAGTCAAGGGTTTTTTAGTTCCCCGACCTTTTCTATCCCCTTAAATAGTCCTTCATCTCACAGCCTTGCTGTGCCCCCTAATATAATATAAAAATTCTATTTTACATTTGTTCAGGATTAGAATAAATATTTAGATTAAGATTAGGAAAGATGTATGTCGCCCAATGTCTCAGTATATCTGATGTTTCGCTCGATACCAAATTAGTTGAAAATAGAAGAGCAGAAATATGGACCGAGCGAGGGCACGAGCGAGTCAGATATACTGTGTTACCCGACCCGAGCATTTCTTTCATCTTTATTATATGTAAAAGAATGCGAGAGTGCAACGGGGCAAGGATTTGCTTTTGAGTATTTGTTTCTTTATTGTTAGACATTATTTAACTGACTAACTTATTAGCAAGATTAAAAAAGCAAATCCGCAGAGTTTCACTTAAAATAGTTACCTTATTAAAAGAGTCCATTTGAGATTTTTTTGGCTAAATATTGACAATTATTCAGCAATATGCTATCATTAGTTAGCTGTTTTAATGTCGTAGAAAAGATTGAAAATCAAATTCGAAAAGAAGGGAGGCAAAAAATGGTGCTTAGGGCGTGTGATGAACTCAAAGAAGAAACGAAAAAAAGGGCGACTGGATTAATAAACCAGCTCGTACAAGTAAGGCAATTAAGAGTAGCAAACGAAAAGATCGAAAAGATCAGGGCGACAGCAACAGAAAAAGGATATCAAGATATCCTCAACATTCTTAATGAGGAGGAATAGTCGGTAGTATCTTTTTTGCCTCCTTATCTCCCCGCAGGCTTCGAACAATGCGTTTCGAAGCCTATTTCTTTGCCAAAAAAAATCTCAAAAGGACTCAAATATAATATAAAAACTATTTTTAGTGAAATTTTGGGTAATGTCTCAGTATATCTGATGTTTCGCTCGATACCAAATTAGTTGATAAAAGAAGAGCAGAAATATGGACCGAGCGAGGGCGCGAGCGAGTCAGATATACTGTGTTACCCGACCCGAGCATTTCTTTCATCTTTATTATATGTAAAAGAATGCGAGAGTGCA